>JBKOZM010000128.1:0-12968 GCA_046725855.1 Chloroflexota bacterium
GCGTACTGCTGGCCGGTCAGCGGATCGTTGACGCTGACCGGCGTGGCCTGCACCTCACCGGCGACCTCGACCGCGTAATCAGGCTCGGCCCAGGCCACGGCCGGGTCGGCCCGCAGCTCGGCCAGCACCGCGTCAACGGAGCGGCCCCCGGTGGCCAGGACGGCCGCGCCGGCGACCTGGGACGCGGCAAGCTCCGACAGGGCGTGGCGACGGCTGCCCTCACTCGCCGCGAGCGGCTCCTTCCACTTCACCACGACCCGGTCAGGCGCCTGGCGGACGACCTCCGCGGCGGAGACCTTCGCCTCGGCCGCCTCAGCGCGCGGCGATGGCGCTGCCGCGGTGGCGCCACGCCATGCGCCGGCGGGGGTGGCCAGGGTCAGCAGCAGGGCGAGGACGGCGACGGCGAGGCGAGCGGGGCGCATGGGATGCCTGGGCTCCAAGGTTCTGGCGAGCGAGGACACCCAGTCTGGGCGCGGCCGTCAGGCGGCAGAAGACTGACGATCGTTCCGCCGCCGGTGAGGACTGATTGCCCATCGAGGGCGACGCGCTAGGAGTCGGCCAGCACCTCGCGCAGGCGCGGCAGGGCGGCCGCCACGGCACGCCCACGATGCGAGATGCGGTCCTTCTCGGCATCGGGCAGCTCGGCGGTGGTCAGCCCGGAGGCTGTCACGAAGATCGGATCGAACCCGAACCCGCCGCTGCCGCGCCGCTCGGTGGCGACGCTGCCCTCGATCACGCCGCTGAACAGCTCGATCGACGGCGTGCCATCGGCCGATTGGCCGGGCAGCGCCAGGCCCAGCCAGCACACCATCCGGGCGCGCCGATCATGCGCGCCGGCGATCCGTTCGAGCAGGTGAGCGACCGGATCGGCGACATCGGTCCCGCCAAAGCGGTTGGTCCGCACCCCCGGGCCCCAGTCGAGCGCGGCCACCTCGAGTCCCGAGTCGTCGGCCAGTGTCGGCAGCCCGGAGGCCCGGCAGTAGGCGTCGGCCTTCTCGGTCGCGTTCCGCGCGTAGGTATCGTGTGGCTCGGCGACGTCCAGGTCGAGGCCCAGCTCCTGGGGCGCCACGAGCCGGCCCGGCAGCCCCGTCAGCAGGCGACCGAGCTCGCGCTGCTTGCCACGGTTCGTGGTGGCCAGGAGCAGATCGGTCACTCGGCGGCGGGAGCTTCGATCGCCTTGCGCTGGATCTCGAAGAGCTGGCGGATACCGGCCGCCGCCAGGTCGACCATCTGGTTCATCTGGGCACGGTCGAACGATTGGTGCTCGGCCGTGCCCTGGATCTCGACGAAGCGCTCGTCGCTGGTCATGACCACGTTGAAATCGACATCGGCGCTCGAGTCCTCGACGTAGTCCAGGTCGAGCAGGGTCACCCCACCGGCCAGCCCGACGCTGACCGCCGCGACCTGCCCGATCAGCAGGTGCCCCATCCCGAACTTGTTGAGGGCCCGGGCCAGGGCGACGTAGGCGCCCGTGATCGAGGCCGTGCGCGTTCCGCCATCCGCCTGGATCACGTCGCAGTCGAGGGTGATCGTCCGCTCGCCGAGGCGCGACAGGTCCATCACGCCCCGCAGCGCACGACCGATCAGGCGCTGGATCTCGTGCGTCCGGCCGCCGATGCGGCCGGTGCTGGCCTCGCGCTGGCTCCGCTCGGCGCCGGCCCGCGGCAGCATGCTGTACTCGGCCGTGACCCAGCCGCCGCCCTTGCCACGCAGCCAGCCCGGTACCCGATCCTCGATCGTGACCGCGCAGATGACCCGCGTCTCGCCGACCCGGATGAGGACCGATCCCTCCGCGAACTTGAGGTAGTCGGTGACGATCTTGACCGGCCGCAGCTGCGTGGGCGCGCGCCCGTCCTGGCGGCGCGGCTGGGCGATCGTTGTCATGGGGCGGTGATTCTAACCCGCGTGCTACCGTCGCTTCCCGATGCGCCTGCTCGTGGTGACCGCTCGCTTCCCAACCACCGACCGGCCCGCCGCCGGCGCCTTCGTGCGCGACCGCCTGGCCGATGCCGGGCTCGAGGCCCGCGTGGTGGCTCCCTCCCGCTATGACCTGCCCGGCTGGCGCCGATACGCCTCGATCGCCTGGCGCGCCCTGACGGCGCGGGGTCGCTTCGACGGCGTGGAGGGTCACTTCGTGCTGCCGACCGGCCCGATCGCCGTGCTCGCCGCGCGGCTGCGGCGCCGCCCGCTGGTGCTCTATGCCCACGGCAGCGACGTGCGCGAGCTGGCGCGCCGCAACCCGCTCTTCCGGGCGCTCGCCCGCTGGAGTATCACCGCCGCGGACGCCGTCGTCACGAACTCACCGGAGACCGCCGCCGACGTGGCGGCGTTGGGCGGAGCGGCCGAGATCGTGCCGCCGGGCATCGAGCTCGCGCGCTTCGCGCCCTCGCCTCGACCGGCCGAGCGGCGGGTCCTCTACCTCGGTGGGGTAGGCCGGACGAAGGGCCACGATGTCGCCGAGCGGCTGGCAGACACGCTGCTGGGGCCCGGGATCCGCGAGGTGGCGCCCGAATCGGTGCCGTCGCTGCTGGCCGAGCACGACGTCCTGCTGGTGCCCTCCCGTGCCGAGGGCTTCGGACTGGCGGCGGCAGAGGCGATCGCCGCCGGGCGATGGGTCGTGGCGCGCGCGGTGGGCGGGCTGTCGGAGATCGTGGAGCCGGGCGTCACCGGCAGCCTGGTCGAGCACGACGACGAGTTCGCGCCGGCGCTCGAATCGGTCCCAGACTACGACCCGGCGCGGGTGGCCGCCGAGGCAGGGCGCTTCGACGTGCAGCGCCACCGCGACGGGATGGCATCGGTCTGGGATCGCGTCCTGCGGCGGGCCGCCGCGCGCTCGGAGGGCTAGGGCACCGCCGCGTTGATGGCCTGGACCACGCTGTCCGAGATGGCGCCCGTGCCACCCAGCACCACCACCGTATCGGGTGCGAGGCGGGTCAGCTCGGCCGCGACGGCGCTGGGCAGCGTGCTGCCTGGGACGAGCAGCAGCGGTCCGGGCAGGCTGCCGGCCACCGGGCTGCCGGCCAGCCCATCGGGGAAGTTCGCGCCGGTGGCCACGTATACCTTGGAGGGAACGTTGGCCGCGTAGTTCTCCCGGCTCACGGAGACGGCCGTGGCATAGCGGTCCGCGCCGTAGACGCGATGGACCTCGGCGCCGGTCAGGTTCACGATCGTCTGGACGGCGGCATTCGAGATGACTGCCGAGCTGCCCAGCACCACGACGTGTGCCGGGCGCAGGCGCTTGAGCTCGCCCGCTGTCGCATTGGGTACCTCGTCCGATCGGACCAGGAGGATCGGCCCGTCCTCGAGGCCGGCTCCGGCACCTCCGGCCAGCGCGTCCGGGAAGTTAGCGCCGGTGGCGACGTAGACGACCGGCGTGCCCGCCGAGAAGTGGGCCTTGCTGACGAGCGCAGCGGTTTCGTAGCGGTCGGCACCGTAGATGCGGTGCGTCTCGGCGCCCGCCAGGATGGCGATGGTTGCGACCGTGGAGCTCGCGACCACGGCCGAGCTGCCGAGCACCACGACGTGACCCGGGTTCAGGCGCTGCAGCTCCGCAGCGGTCACGTCGGGCACCTCGTCCTTGCGCACCAGCAGGACGGGACCGCCGACGTGGGAGGCCGCCGGGCCGGCGGCCAAAGCATCCGGGAAGTTGGCGCCGGTGGCCACGAAGACGATCGGCACGCCGGGGCTGTAGCTCGCCGCGCTGAGCGCGGCGGCGGTCGCGTAGCGGTCGCTGCCGGCAACCCTGACCGATTCTCCCGGATCGCTGGGTGGCGGGGCTGCGCCGCACGTCTTGACGAAGACCATGACGGCGTACACGCCGCGCGACGACGAGTTCATGGCCCAGCTGCCGCTGGCGACGGTGTAGTCGCCGAGCATGATCTCCTTGTGGCCGCTGGTCGACTTGTACCAGGCGTCGACCGCGCGCTGCGGGTCGAAGCTCGGGTAACCGCGCTCCCAGTAGATGATCTCGCCGTAGCCCTTGTAGCACACGCCCAGCTCGCGCAGTCGACGCTCGACATAGGCGAGGTCGTGGTAGAGCTTGTCCTTGGCGGCCATCTGGTTGCCGCGTTCCACGACGATCTTGTCGACGGCTGCGTTCCAGGCCACCGCAGGTCGCCCGTTCGCGGCACGCTTGACGTTCGTGGCGTCGACGAACGCCTGACCGTCGGCCGCCATCGCCGGCACGGCGGTGGCCGACGCCAGGATGGCAAGCACGAAGGCAAGCGAGATCGTGCGGACGGCCGCCGCGCGCTTCATGAACATGTGGCTGTGTGGTGATCCCCCGGGACGCTGTGGATGAGCACGACCCGGAGGCTATGTGCCGGCGTGGCCCCGCACCATGGCCCGATTGGGTGGGACGAAGGTCAGTACCAGAGGGCTCGGATCTGGTCCCTGACGGTGTTGGAGATGGCGCCCGTCGAGCCGAGCAGCCAGGTCATGGGCGCGCTCAGGCGCCGCAGCTCGGTCGCCGCCGGAGCCGGCAGGAAGGTTGGCGCCACCAACAGCAACGGGACGTGGCGCGCGCCGGCCATCGCCGCTCCGGCCACCGCATCCGGGAAAGCCGCTCCGGTCGCCACGAAGACTTCGTTCGGGCCGTCGGCGGGGAAGACGCTGGCGCTCACCGCGGCAGCGGTCGCATACCGATCCGCGCCGGCGATCCGCGTCACCGAGCCGGCCGTGTAGCTCGCCAGCCGTGACGCAACCGCGCTGCCGACCGCGGCGCTGCCGCCCACGACCACGATGCGGCCCGGACGCAGCCGGGTCAGCTCGGCCGCGGTGGCTGCCGGCACGGCGTCTCGCTTCACCAGCAGCACCGGCGCGCCGCGCGTGGCGGCCGCCGCCCCGGCCGACAAAGCGTCGGGGAAGTTGGCTCCGGTCGCCACGTACGCGACCGGCACGCCCCGCGCGAAGTAGGCACGGCTGATGGCGGCCGCGGTGGCGTAGCGGTCGCCCCCGGCCAGGCGCGTGACGGCGCCGTTCGTGTAGGCGTCCAGCTGGCCGAGGACGGCGTCGTCGATGGCGCCCGCCGCGCCAATCACGACGATTGCATGCGGCTGCAGCCGCGTCAGCTCATCGATCGTCGGCTGGGGAAGCGAGCTGCGCTGGGTCAGCAGGACCGGGCCGCCGAGCTTGGCCGCCGCCGGGCTTGCCGCCAGCGCGTCGGGGAAATCGATGCCGGTGGCCACGAATGCCACCGGGGCACCCGCAGCGACGAACGTGGCGCTGATGGTCGCCGCGGTGGCGTAGCGGTCGGCACCGGCCAGGCGTGCGTCGGCGCGCCGGAAGTGGTCGTCGATGACGTGCCACAGGTCCGCGCGGCCGGCGTCCATCCCGAGCGCCCAGATGCCGATGCCCGCCACGCCGTTGTTGGTGACCAGGTCGTACTTGAGGTCCAGCGACTGCGGATCGTCGTAGTAGCCCTGGCGCCAGGTCGTGTTGGTGGTGTCGTACCAGCGGTACCAGGGCACGCCACCAACCGCGTCCCAGCGGCGCCCATACTTGGCGGCGTGCTCCAGCGCCCCGGTGTAGTAGTACGCCGCCGACGCGCCGGGAGCGGTGATCTTCGAGTTGGGGCAGGTCGGCGGCGAGGTGGCGCGGCAGGTGAGGGAGTTCAACGCGTCCGTCTGGGTCGGCCAGGTGCGCCCGTAATACGGGATGCCCCAGATGATCTTGTTGCCGGCGATCATGGCGAGATGGTCGGCCATCGCCTGGCGAGCGTCGAAGATGTACGGGCTGTCGAGCGGCGCCACGCCCCCGGCGCGTGCCGAGCCCGACCAGCTGAAGTCGTAGGCCATGACCATCACCGCGTCGGCCGCGCCATCGGCGGTGAGGCCGGCAAGGTCGTAGCCGGTCGCCCAGGTCGCCGCCCCGGCCATGGTGTCGACCGTCAGGTAGCTGCGAACCCCCGCCGCGCGCAGGCCAGCCTTGAGGTCACGGATGAAGGAGGTGAAGGCAGCGCGCAGCGTGGTCGGCACCGGCTCGAAGTCGATGTTCACGCCGTCGGCATGACGGCCGCTGATGATGCTCGCGATCTCGCCGATCAGGCGCTTCCGGTAGGTAGCGCTGTTGAGCAGGGTGCTGAGGGCGCTGTAGTTGCCGGACCAGGACATGAGGGTGATGGTCGGCACCACGCGCACCCCGTGCTCGTGCGCCAGGGTCACCACCTGGCTCAGGGCCGCGGAGTTCCAGCCGTTCCATCCGGCGCCGCTGCGGACCAGGCTGCCGTTCGAGGCCGCACCGATGCTGAAGTAGGCAATCGTCGACGTCAGGTCGTAGCGCAGCGACCCGAGCGACTCGGCGTCGAGCATCCAGTACGGCAGGAAGCCCAGCACCTCGTTACGGAGGCCGTTCGGCAGGGCGCCACCCGGCCCCACCGCCGAGCCCTCTGCCGCAACCAACGACTCCGTCGTGTACGAGGTGGCGCCGGACGGCTGGCTGGGCGTCGTGAAGTCCGCGGTCGGGTGCTCGGCCAGCATGCTGGCGTGGACCGATGGCTCCAGCAGCTCGGCTGGCAGCGGCGGCAGGACGCGGCCGTCGGGCAGCGTCAGCGAGCCGTCCTGCGGCTCGGCGCCCAGCGCGGGCCCGATGGCCGAGACGCTGATCGTCAACGCCAGGGCGATCGCGGCGGCCGGTCGGCGGCGGATCATCCGGTGTGGGTCTCCCATATCGGTGCGGCGTGCCCAAGCCCCCAAGACCGCACCCAGGCCCACCCTAGCGACCGCCTCAAATGGAGGAAATGGTACGAATGGGGTGGTTGAGCCGGCTCAGGGGAAGAGCGACTGCATCTCGCTGACGATCGCGTTGCTGACCACGCCGGTGCTGCCCAGGACGACCACCTTCGAGGGGCTGAGCCGCAGTAGCTCCCCTCGCACGACGTCCGGCAACGTTGTGGCTGGCACCAGCAGGAGCGGCACGTCCTGCATGGCGGCTACCGGGCCGCCGGCCAATGCGTCGGGGAAGTTGGCGCCGGTGGCCACGAAGACGGTGTCGGCCGATGTGAAGCTGGCGCGGCTGACCGCCACGGCGGTCGCGTACCGATCGGCTCCCGACAGCCGCGTCACCGAGCCGGAGGTGTAGGCGGCGAGCTGGCTGGCGACGCTATTCGAGACGGCGCCGGTGGCGCCAAGGATGACGATCCGCGCCGGGTTGAGTCGGTCGAGCTCGGCAGCGATCGCACTCGGCAGCTCGTTGGCGGCGGTGAGCAACATCGGCCCGCCCAGGCTGCCAGCCACCGGCGTTCCGGCCAGGGCATCGGGGAAGTTGGCGCCGGTGGCCACGTAGGCGACCGGCACGCCGGGCGCGAAGGTGTCGGCCGAGATGGCCGCGGCAGTCTCGTAGCGGTTGGCGCCCGCGAGGCGACGCACGTCGGGCGCGTAGGCCGCCAGCTCGTCGAAGGTCGCGTCGCTCACCGCCGAGCTGCCACCGAGCACCACGACCTCGTCCGGCTGCAGCCGCTCGAGCTCGGCCGCGGTCGAGCCTGGGATGCCCGAGGCGCCGACCAGCAGCACCGGGCCGCCCTTGAAGCCGGCAGCCGCCCCGCCGGCCAGCGCGTCCGGGAAGTCGGCGCCGGTGGCGACGTAGGCGACCGGCACGCCCGGCGCGAACGAGGCGGTCGAGACCGCGGCGGCCGTGGCGTAGCGATCGGCACCGGCATAGCGCACGACCTCCAGCGAGGGAGCCGCGGGCGGAGCATTGGGATTGGCGTAGGAGGCGGCCGGGTTGCCGGCGTAGCCGAACCAGTAGTCCGGGTTCGAGCCGGTGCGTTGGATCCAGACCTGCTTGCCGGAGAGATCCGGGTGCCCGAAATGGCGCTGCGCGACGGCGTCATAGCCGGGCGCGTTTCGCGCGACGTCGCCGTAGGTCATGGTCGGATGGCGCAGGATCGTATCGACCAGATACTGCGCGCCGTTGTAGAGGTCGGTCGCGAAGTAGGCGCTGGCGCCCTTCTTGAGTACGGGGTAGCTGTAGTTCCGAACCCGCTGGAAGGCGACCGACTCGGTGGCCTTGACGTCCCATCCCTCGCCGGCGCCCGGCGTGTAGCAAGCCTTGTTGTAGATCATCACGAAGCCGGGGGCGGGCGTGATGCCGCCGCTGCAGTACTGCCGCTGGGCGGCCCCATCGGAGCTGGTGAGGGTACCCAGCAGTGCCTTCTCGCCGCAGTACACCATCGTCGTCGACCAGTTGTCCGAGTCGCCGTTGGTCGTGGTCCGGTTCAATCCCCAGCCGTTGACCCGATCGGTGCTCTCGACCGAGTTGTACGGGTTCGGGTAGCCGTTGCCGTGCCCGAGGTAGACGATGATGTTCGCCCCGTTGACCGCGGCCCGCACCTTGGCCCAGGTGGCGTTCGGCGAGTAGACCTTGACGACGGTGGCGCCGGCGGCGGTGGCGGTGGCGGCGATGCTGTCACCGGTGCTGCGGTACGACGCCGTCTGCGAGCCGGTCGGCCCCACGATGATGACGACCTTGGGAGCGGCCGCTCCGACCGGGGCGACGGCGAGCGCCGACCAGGTGACGGCCAGGGCCAGGGCAGTGACAACGACGTAGCTGATCCGATCTCGCAATGGGGCTCTCCCCGCTTGGCTGGAGCACCGGCCCGAGCTCGGGCCAGGCAGCAATCTGTCCAGGCTCGACGGTATCGGCTGAGAGCGGGAAAACCCATGCCCCGATGGTCCACGCGGGAGCGCAGACGATGGGGCCATGTGCGCGCGGGAAACCCCGGGACGAACGGCGGGCGGATCAGTCCTGGCGGAAGTCGAGGACCACCAGCAGGCGGTCCAGATGACCGAAATCGAGCCCAGCGCGAACGAAGGCTGTCTGAGTCAGGGCATTGCTGTCCTGCGTCACGGCGATGACATGGCCGATCAGCAGGCCCTTCGGATACGGGCTGCGCGCGACCGCATCGGCGAGCGCCAGGCCGGCGGTCACGATCGTGTCGCCCTCCTCGACCTGGTCGGTGACGGCGACCTGGACCATGACCAGCTGCCCACCCAGCTGGCCCTGCACCAGGCCCAGCGCCTGGCTCTGCTGGTCCAGGGCCACCACGCTGGTCCGCGTGTCGACGACGAGGCGCACCGTCGACGTGTCGGATCCGACCGACACGACGGTCCCCGCCAACGCCCCGGCCCCCTCCGCGGATCCGACGACCGGCATCCCCACCGCCAGGCCGTCTAGCGTGCCGGCGTCGATGCCCACCTCCCATGTGAAGTTGCTCGGGTCGCGGCTCATGACGCGGACCGGCAGGAGGTCCATGTCGAGCGTCTGGGTCAGGCCGAGCAGGTCGCGGAGCTCGGCGTTTTCGGCGGCTGCCCCCTCCAGCTCGGCGATGCGCTGTTCGGCGCCGGCGAGCCGGCGCCGCAGGTCGTCGTTCTCGCTCCGCAGCCGTTCGATCTCACCGATGGTCCCGAACACCCCGGCCACGGCCTCGCCAACCCCGGTGATCGCCTGGCGCACCGGGTCCAGGGCCCGGGCGCTGACCCGCTGCAGCGTCAGGGCCGGATCGGTCCGTGAGGCGAGCAGGAGGAGCAGCGAGACGATGACGAAGGCGGCGTACCACAGCCCTGCGCGGGTTCGCCGGTGCGGGCTGCCGATCATGGCCGGCGACCGATGGCGCCGCGCCGCCTAGCGCGGCGCGCGCGTGAACTGCTCGCTGACGAGGACGCGCTCCAGGCTGTCGAGCTCCTCCAGCACGCGCCCGGTACCGCGCACCACGCAGGTGAGCGGATCGTCGGCGATGTGGACCGGCATCTGAGTCGCCTCGGCGACCCGCTTGTCGAGCCCACCGAGCAGCGCCCCGCCGCCGGCCAGCACGATCCCCTGGTCCATGATGTCGGCCACCAGCTCCGGCGGCGTCTCCTCGATCGTCTCCTTGATGGCGTCGATGATCTCGGCCACCGTCGGCTCCAACGCCTCGCGGATCTGGTCGCTGCCCACCTCCACGCTGCGAGGCAGGCCGGTGAGCAGGTCGCGGCCACGGAAGGTGACGGTGCGCGGCGTCTCGGTCGGGTAGGCGGAGCCTACCGCGATCTTGATCTCCTCGGCGGTGCGCTCGCCCATCAGCAGGTTGTACTCCCGCCGCGCGAAGCTGACGATGTCGGTGTCCATCTCGTCGCCGCCCATGCGGATGCTGCGACTGACCACGATGCCGCCGAGCGAGATGACGGCCACCTCCGTAGTGCCACCGCCGATGTCGACGATTAGCGAGCCGGATGGCTCACTGACCGGCAGGCCGGCGCCGATGGCGGCGGCCATCGGCTCCTCGATCAGCCGTGCCCAGCGCGCGCCGGCGTTGATCGTCGCGTCGCGGACGGCTCGCTTCTCGACCTCGGTCACGCCGGAGGGAATCCCGACCAGCACCCGAGGGCGGGGAATGCGGGCGTATCGGTCGTGCACTTTCTGGATGAAGTAGCGGATCATCTGCTCGGTGACGTCGAAGTCGCTGATCACGCCGTCGCGCAGCGGCCGGATGGCCACGATGTTGGCCGGCGTGCGGCCGACCATGCGCTTCGCCTCTGCCCCGATAGCCAGCACTCGCTTGCTGCGGGTGTCCATGGCCACGACCGACGGCTCGCTGATGACGATCCCGCGGTGCCGGACCGTGACGAGCGTGTTGGCGGTGCCCAGGTCGATGCCGACGTCGTGGCTGAGAAGGCCGAGCAGGCCGTCGAAGAGTCCCAAGATCCCTCATTTCGGTGCGGCGTCCGCCCGTGGCACAACAGGGCCGGCGCGATGCTTCGTGACCGATGATGCGTCCGGGCACGCCGGAGCGCGGGGCTACCCTAGCACACGCTCCGGGGGCGACCGCCCGCGACCTTCCGACCCCCGGGAAGCGTGACCTTGGGTCCAGTAAGGTGCGGTGAGTGATGGGGCTGCGCGCGTTCGCCGCGCCGATCGGTCCGGAGCGTCCTCGCACGCCGGACCGCAGCTACGGCGTGCCGGTGCGCGGCGGCGAGTTGATGAAGTGGGACACGGTCGTGGAGCGACTCAAAGATGCGCTGAATTACTGGGTCGCCACCGTCGACCATCGTGGTTGGCCGCACGCGACGCCGATCTGGGGCGTGTTCGTCGAGGAGGACCTCTTCCTGGAAACGAGCCCGACGACGTTCAAAGCGCGAAACCTGGCGCGAAATCCGGCGGTCGCGGTCCATCTCGACGACGGCGATCGTGTGGTCGCGGTGGAGGGCGTGGCCGAGCCATTCAAGCCTGAGCCGCGGCTGGCCGAGCTCATTGCCACCGCGTTCGCAGCCAAGTACCCCGGTTACCGCCCCGATCCGACCGACTGGGAGCGTGGCGGCCTCTACCGGATCGTGCCGCGCGTGGTGTTCGCCTGGCGCGACATGCCGACCGCCACGCGTTGGCGCTTCACGGCAGGCTGAGCCGTCGTGCCGGGCCGGAGCTGGCCCCTTTCGCCCCACTGCCCGAGGCCCTATCCTTCCCGGACTGTCCGCAGCACGATGCACACCACCATCGGAACCACGGTGAGCCAGCTGGCGACCCTCCGCATTCCGGCCGACACGGACCGCCTGGCCGGCGTCCGCAGCTTCCTCCGAGAGACCGCGGCCGCGCGCGGCGTCCGGCCGGAGACCGTCCCGGACGTGGTGCAGGCGGTCGATGAGTCGGTCTGCAACATCATCGTGCACGGCTACCGCGGGAGCCCCGGGTTCATCGAGATTGGCGTCGATCGCGAAGGAGACGACCTCGTTGTCCGGCTGCGCGACCAGGGGCCGACCTTCGATCCAACGAGCGTGCCGACGCCAGATCTGGACCTTCCCCTGGACGCGCGCCGGCCGGGCGGCATGGGCGTGCATCTCGCCAGGCAGCTCATGGACGAGGTTCGGCACCGGGTGCCACCTGACTCCGGAAACGAGCTGACGCTGGTGAAGCGCGACGCATTTCCAGCTGCCACGACCGGGAGGTAGGAGATGGATCTCATCGTCGAAGAGGAGCCGGGCGCGATCGCGGTCGTCGCGTTGAAGGGGGAGCTCGACTACTCGAACTTCGAGCAGCTGGTGGACGCCGCCCGCCAGGCCTACCAGCAGGGCGCGCGCCGCCTCCTGCTCGACCTGAGCGGCTTGGAGTACTTGGGCAGCTCCGGCCTGGTGGCGCTGCACGCGGTGGCCATGATCTTCAGTGGGCAGGAGCCGCCGGACCCGGAGGAGGGGTGGGCCGCCTACCGCACCCTGAGCGACGACGTCGAGGGCCACGAGCACGAGTTCGTGAAGCTGCTGCGCCCTTCGCCGCAGGTCGAGGGCGTGCTCGAGCGCACCGGCATGCGACAGTTCTTCGAGGTCCACACCGATCGGGCGGCAGCGGTCGCCTCGTTCTGACGTGCCGCCTCCCCCCGTCGGGCACCGATGAGGGTGGAGGACCCGCGGCCGGAGCCGATCACGCTGCTGGACCCCACCGCGCTGGCCGACCTGCTCGACGCTTTCGAACCGCAGCCCTCCAGACGGCGCCTGGCCCTCTTCTCCGGCGGCGCGGCATTCGTGGCCGGACGGCCGAACTGCCCAGAGCCCGCCTTGCGCGCCATGCAGCAGGCGCTGGCCGATGGCGACGACGAGGCACGCGGCACCGGATTCCGCGTCGACGTCCTGCGGGTTCGCGGCGAGGCGGCGGGAGCGCTGGTGGCGGCTCCGCCCGTGGAGCAGACCGTCCTGCGCCCGCTGCTGCGTGCGCTCACTGTTCTCCTGGGCCAGACGCTCGAGCTGCGCGAGGCCGCTGACGAGCAGCTGGCCGACCGCCGCCGGGCGGACCTGTTCTATCGGCTCGGCGAGACGATCGGCGCCACTCTGGACCTCGACCAGATCGCCGGGTCACTCATCGTGGTGGCGCAGCGCGCCACCGGCGCCCAGGCCGGCGCCCTGCTCCTGTACCCGTCCGAGCGGGGCACTGGCGAGCTCGTGCTGCAGGCCAGCGTGGGCGACGCGGCCCGAGTGGCCGATCTGGTCGCTGCGGCCGGCGAGGTGGAGCGC
>JBKOZM010000129.1:0-16578 GCA_046725855.1 Chloroflexota bacterium
GCGCCCGGGCGCGGGCCATGACGACTATCATCGGGTCGTGCCGCCACCGCCCGTGGAATGCCCGCCGGAGCTGCCGCTCTACCACCCCAACGGCCCGCGTGAGGAGTGCGGCGTGGTGGGCATCCACGCCTCGGGGGCGCAGGTCGCACGCTTGGCCTACGTGGGGTTGCATGCGCTCCAGCATCGCGGGCAGGAGTCGGCCGGCATCGCGGTCAGCGATGGCGCGCAGCTGTCTCTGCACAAGCGGCTCGGCCTGGTGAGCCACGTCTTCGACGAGGAGACACTGGCCCGGCTGGAGCGCGATGGCGCCGAGGACGGCGTGCAGATCGCCATCGGTCACACCCGATACTCGACCACCGGCAGCAACAGCCTTCCGAACGTGCAGCCGGTGTATGCCTCCTCCGACCTGGGCGAGCTGATGCTCGGCCACAACGGGAACCTGACCAACGCGACCTGGCTGCGCGATGGACTGGCCGAGCAGGGCGTCGAGTTCATCACCGCCTCGGACACCGAGGTGCTGGCCAAGCTCATCGCGCATGCCCCGGGACGCACCTGGGCGCAGCGCGTCGAGCACGCATTCCATCGGGCCGCCGGCGCGTACACGTTCACCATGCTCACCGCGCAGGCGCTCATCGCCGCCCGCGACCCGCTTGGCTTTCGGCCGCTGGCGCTGGGACGCCTGCGCGACGAGGCCGGCCGGCCCATCGGCTGGGCCGTCGCCTCGGAAAGCGCGGCGCTCGATGCCATGGGCGCCAGCTTCGTGCGTGACGTGGAGCCAGGCGAGATCGTGACCATCGATGCTAGCGGCGTGCACTCCGAGCATCCGATTGCCAGCCGCGACGGCGAGCGGCTGTGCCTGTTCGAGTTCGTCTATCTCGCGCGCCCCGACAGCGTCATCGGCGGGCGGCTGCTGTATGAGGCGCGACTGCGAATGGGCCGCCAGCTCGCCATCGAGCACCCGGCCGAGGCGGACCTCGTGATCCCGGTGCCCGACTCGGCCATCCCGGCCGCCATCGGCTACGCGGAGCAATCGGGCCTGCCCTACCGTGAGGGCCTGATCAAGAACCGATACGTCGGCCGCACCTTCATCCAGCCCGCGCAGCGATCGCGCGAGGCGTCGGTGCGCATGAAGTTCAACCCGTTGCCCGAGGTGCTGGCCGGCAAGCGCGTGGTGGTGATCGACGACTCGATCGTGCGCGGCACCACCACCGCCCCGATCGTGGCGATGCTTCGCCGTGCCGGCGCCCGCGAGGTGCACGTTCGGATCCACTCGCCGCAGATGCAGTTCCCGTGCTACATGGGGGTCGACACCGGCCGGCGGGCCGAGCTGATCGCCGCCACGCACACGCTCGACGAGATCCGAACCCGGATCGGCGCCGACTCGCTGGGTTACCTGTCCCAGGAGGGCCTGCTCGCGGCGGTCGGGCGCGAGGACGACGGCGTGCGCCGCCACTGCACCGCCTGCTTCGACGGCCGCTACCCCATCGACGTGCCATTGGACGTCGACAAGTTCGCGCTGGAGCGGGGATAGGCGGCCCGGTGGCGCCCAGCTATCGTGACGCCGGCGTCGACCTCGAGGAGGCTCGGCGTGCCGTTGAGCTGATCGGGCGCGCAGCGGCCATGACCTCCAGCCCGGCGGTCCTCGGCGGGGTCGGCGGCTTCGGCAGCCTCTTCCACTTCGACCCGACGCCCTACCCGGAGCCGGTGCTGGTGGCCTCGACCGATGGCGTCGGCACCAAGCTGAAGGTGGCGATCGCCCTCGAACGGCACGACACCATCGGCGTCGATCTCGTCAACCACTGCGTCAACGACATCGCGGTGCAGGGCGCCGATCCACTCTTCTTCCTGGACTACCTGGCGGTTGGCGCGCTGCGGGCCGAGGTCGCCGAGGAGATCGTGACCGGCATCGCGAATGCCTGCGTGGCGGCGGGGATCGCGCTGGTCGGCGGCGAGACTGCGGAGCTGCCCGACCTGTACCACGGCGAGGACTACGACCTGGCCGGCTTCATCGTCGGGGCGGTGGCCCGAGCCGACGTGATCGACGGCTCGCAGGCACAGGCCGGCGACGCGTTGCTCGGCCTGCCGTCGAGCGGCCTCCACACCAACGGCTTCTCGCTGGTGCGCCGCGTGCTGCGCGAGGACGAGTGGCGGCGGACCGCTCCCGGCCTGGAGCGGACCATCGGTGACGAGCTGCTCGAGCCGCATCGGTCCTACCTTGACGACATCCGCATCCTGCGCCGTGCCCTGCGCTCCGCCGGCGGGGACGTGCTGGCCTTCGCCCACCTCACTGGCGGCGGCTGGATCGAGAACATCCCGCGCACGCTGCCGCGTGGCCTGGGGGTCGAGGTCGAGACCGGTTCGTGGCATGTGCCGCGCATCTTCAGCCTCATCCAGGAGCGCGGGGACATCGATGACGAGGAGATGGTGCGCACCTTCAACCTCGGCATCGGGCTGACTGCAGTCGTGCGCCCCGAGATGGTCGAGGCCGCGCTCGCAGCCCTCCCCGAGGCCGCCCGGCTCGGCAGCGTGGTCCCGGTTGGGGAGGGCATGCCGCGCGTGGCGTTCATCTGACCTCGATGCGCCTCGGCATCCTCGTCTCGGGGCGCGGCTCGAACCTGGCCGCGGTGCTCGAGGCGATCGACGCCGGGCGCCTGCCCGACATCGAGCCGGTCATCGTCATCAGCAACCGGCCCGCCGTGCCGGCACTGGCGGTCGCCGCTGGCCATGGCGTGCCGACCATGGTCCTGCGCCGCGCCGACTTCGCCGATCCGGGCCAGCGCGACGCGGCCATCGGCCGTGCACTGACCGATACGGGCGCGGATCTTGCCCTGTTGGCCGGCTATGACCAGCTGCTGGCCCCGCCCTTCTTCGACGTCTTCGCCGGGCGGACCATCAACGTCCATCCCAGCCTGCTGCCCCGCCACGGCGGGCGCGGCATGATGGGCCTGGCGGTGCACGCCGCCGTGCTGGCGGCCGGCGACCGCGAGACCGGCGTGACGATCCACGACGTTACGCCCGAGCTCGACCAGGGTCCGCCGATCGTCCAGGTGCGCGTTCCGGTGCGACCCGGCGAGCGGCCCGAGGAGCTGGCCCGGCGCGTCCTGCCGATCGAGCATCGCACCCTCGTCGAGGCGCTTGGCCGCCTGGTCGCCGACCGCTCCAGCGCGGACCTATCTGCTAGCATGGCCGCCGCGCCGCGAGCTCCAAGGCGCCCCCGCCCGACGCACGAGAGGCACGCATCCGATGTCTGAACTCCCAGATCCGGGAAAGATCTGGAACGACTTCGTCAACAACCCGATCGTGGGCCTCGCGGCGCAGCTGATCGTCATCTACGTCGTCCTGCTGTGGCTGGGGACCGCCTATTGGGCCTTTCGCGACATGCAGGCGCGCACCGAGAACCCGATCCTGCCCTACTTCTCGGCAGCGCTGATCATCTTCTTCACCCCGCTGCTGTTCGTGTTCGCGGTGGTCCTGTACCTGATCGTCCGCCCGCGCGAGACGCTGGCCGAGGTCTACGAGCGGTCGCTGGCCGAGGAGTCGCTGCTGGCGGAGGTGGAGAAGAACCAGCTCTGCCCGGTGTGCCGCGACCGGGTCCACGCCGATTGGCTGGTCTGCCCCAACTGCCGGACCCGGCTGCACCGAGTCTGCCCCTCCTGCAACCGGCTGGCGCAGCCGGAGTGGCCGCTGTGCGCGTACTGCGGCCATGAGTTCCAGCGTGCGGCCGTCCGGCCAGCACGGGCGAGCGAATGGGAGACCGCGACCCAGCGGACGCCCGAGCGGGCGCCCGACGTGGCGCCGGATGCCGGCGGCCTTCGTCGTCCCGCCAGCGGCTGAGCCCGGCCTCGCGTGAACGAGGGGCCGGCCTGGCCTGCGCCGCCGGCTGCGGCCGAATCCTCGCCTGAAGCGGCGTCCCAGATACCTGCCGCGCCGGCGACCCCGCCGGGTGCAGCGGCCGACCCGCTGAGCCGATACCGCGCGCTGCAGGTCATCTCGATCCTGCTGATCGTCGGCGGCCTGCTGACGATCCTCGCGGTCCTGGTGTTCAGCGCGGATCTGTTGTTCTCCGGCGGCAGTCTCGAGCCCCGCGAGCTGGGGCGTGCCCTTGTCGCGCTGCTCGCCATTGTGGCGGGAGGCGTGGCCACCATCGCCGGCCTCGTCATGAACGCGGTGCGCGCGGTGGTGGTGCGCGGGGCTCTACCGGCCGGCCGCTACCGTGGGCCGTCGATCGTCGTGCTGCTGCTGATCGCCACCATCATCGCCTCGTTCGGTGCGCTTGGGGCGGCTGGCGACCTGCTGGCCCTGCAGTCGGGTGGCAAGCTCACGGTGGGCGGCAGCCTGCTGGTGCTCACGATCACGCAGATCGGATTGGTGGTGACCGCCGTCCTCTTCGTGGTGCTGCCCAGGGCCCTCGTCGGCGTCCGGCTGTTGCCCGAGCGGCGTGCCGGCCGCAGCGTCCTGCTCGGCCTGGCCCTGGCGATTCCGGCCTGGATCGGCGCGACGCTACTGGGTGCCATCCTCGAGCTCATCCTCGAGCTGCTCCAGCGCCGCCCGGAGCCGGGGATCGTCGATGTCGCCGTGATGCGCATTGACCCGACCGTCCTCATCCTGGCCCTCGTGCTGGTCGCCCCGGTGGCTGAGGAGCTCTTCTTCCGAGGCGTGGTCTACAACGCGTGGCTGCGCGAATACGGGCCGCGCGTCGCCCTGTTCGGGTCGGCGGCGCTCTTTGCGGTGATCCATGCCAACACGGAGTCCGGCAACGCCCTGATCGGCTCGGTGGTGAACGTCGTGCCGATCTTCGGGCTCGGCCTGGTGCTGGCCACGCTCTACCGCGCCACCGGCAGCCTCGCCGCCTCGATGGCGATGCACGCCGGCTTCAACGCCATCTCGGTGACCGTCGCGCTGCTGGTCCGCGCCGGCATCCTGGACATCCCGCTGCCGACCTGACCGATCCGCGGGCGGCCTGCCTCCTCGGCGTAAGCGCGCCGTAAGCGCGCGATGAGTGGAGGTCGATATCGTCCGCTGTCATGGTCGCCTCGCCACGCCCGGTCCTCATCGACGCGCTGCTCTGCCAGGCGCGCGGCCCAACGAGGAGGCCCACGGTCAGCGCGCGGGCGCGCCTGCGGCGGCTCGGCCCCCGACTGCTGGAGGATGGCGAGCTGCTGTCGCTGGTTGCTGGCGTGCCCCTGGAAAGCGCGCGGCTGGCATTGGAGGCGGCCGGCGGCCTCCTCGAGCTGGCGCGCAGCGACGCGACCGAGCTGGCCGGCACCGCCCACATGGATGGCGCGCGCATCACGGCCCTCCTCGCCGCCTTCGAGCTCGGCCGGCGCGTCGCGGCTGCCCCGGCGGACCCTGGCTGGCGCATCCGCACTCCCGCCGACGTCGGGGAGCGGCTCCTGCCCGCGATGCGCCACCTGGAGCGCGAGGAGCTGCGTGCGCTGCTGCTCAACACGAAGAACGTGGTGACCGCCATGGTCACCGTCTACGCCGGCAACCTGGCCGGCTCATCGGTTCGGGTGGCGGAGGTCTTTCGCGACGCGGTGCGCCGCCAGGCCGCCGGGCTGGTGGTCGTCCACAACCACCCGTCCGGCGACCCGACGCCGTCAGCCGACGACCTGCGCATCACCGCCGAGCTGGCCAAGGCCGGGAGCCTGCTCGACATCGAGCTGCTCGATCACGTGGTGCTGGGGTCCGGCAGCTGGGTCAGCATCCGCTCGCTGGGGCTGGGATGGAGCGCCGGCGGTCACTCGTCGGCGAGGACTCGATAGATGCCACCGCCGCCCAGGTCGGCGAGATACACCTCGCCGACTTCGTCCTCGCCGAAGGCCGTGACCTGGAGCCCGCTCTCCAGCACCTGCTTGGGCGTGATGGTGTCGCCATCGACATCGAGGCTGAAGGTGATCCCCGAGCAATAGTCGGCGAACACGTATGCGCCCTGCAGGGCGGGCTGCTGCTCGCCGCGGTAGATGTAGCCGCCAGTCACGGAACAGCCCAGCTCGTGCGAGTACTCGGCGATGGGCGGCACGTAGCCCTCCGGATCGCACCCGTCGTGGAAGCAGTGGAGTCCCTCCATCACGTTCCAGCCGTAGTTCTCGCCACCGGTCGAGCCCGCCGGCTGACGATCGATCTCCTCCCACATGCCCTGCCCAACGTCGCCGATGTACAGGTCGCCCAGGCTCCGGTCGAAGCTGAAGCGCCACGGGTTGCGCAGGCCGGTGGCCCAGATCTCAGCCAGGCCGCCGCCGGGCGCGCTGCCCTGCGCGGCATACGGGTTGTCTGCCGGGATGGCGTAGGCCCGCCCCTCGGCGGGTGGCGCATCCACGTCCAGCCGCAGGATCTTGCCGAGCAGCGTCTCGCTGTTCTGCGCGTTGTCGAACGGGTCGCCGCCCGCACCGCCGTCGCCGAGCCCCAGGTAGAGGTAGCCATCGGGCCCGAACGCGAGCTGGCCACCGTTGTGGTTGGCGAACGGCTGCGGGTAGGTGAGCAGGACGCGCTCGGTTGGGTCGGCGGTCTGCCGGTCGGCGCTGGCCTGGAGCTCGGAGACGACCGTCGCGCCATCGCCCAGGCGGCTGTAATGGACGAACAGGCGCCCGTTCCGCGCGAAGTCCGGATGGAAGGCGAGCCCGAGCAGCCCCCGCTCGCCGCCAGCCTGGATCCGGCTGGAGAGGTCGACGAATGGAGCTGCGCGGAGCGAGCCGTCCGCCTCGACCACCATGACGCGCCCGCCCCGCTCATTGACGAAGAGGCGTCCGCTGCCGTCGCCGGCGCTCGTGATCCCGATCGGGTCGAGGAGCCCCTCGGTCACCAGCTCCAGCCGCAGGCGATCGGGCCCGCTGCGCAGCGGCGGCACGCTCGCGCTGGGGGGCGAAGGCGTAGATGGAGCGGCCGATGCCGCCGGCGTCTCGGATGGCAATGTCGATCCGGAGGGAGATGGGGCGGCACAGGCGCCGACCATCATGGCCAGGCTCAGGCTGATCGCCACACGGCGGTGCCTGGCTGACCTCATCGATGGCGATGGGCGTGCGTTGGCGGGGCACATGGTCGGTCAGACTACCCCGCCCGCGCTCAGGAGGTTGCCGGCCCAACTTCCGCCGCTCGCGCGTGCGGCGTGGGATGGGGTAGGGTTGCGACTGGACCGATGACCACCACTCGATCGAGCCTGCGCCGTGCCGGACGGGCGGCCCTGGCCGGCCAACCGGCGCGCGGCCGCTCGCCCGTTCCCGGCGACGGAGCCGCCGTCGCCGAGCCGGGTCCCGGCGCCATCGGCACGCGGCGAGCCATCGTCATCGAGCGCGTCGAGCCGGAGCTGGACGGTGGCCTCCACCCCGTGAAGCGGGTGGTGGGTGACGAGCTGCGGGTGACCGCCGACATCTTCGCGGACAACCACGACCTGCTGGACGCCGCGCTCCTGCTGCGCGCCGATGACGAGCGCGCCTGGCGCGAGCGCCCCATGTCCCTGATCGACAACGACCGCTGGTCCGGGTCGATCAGGCTCGAGCGCAACCGGCGACACCGCTACACCATCGAGGCCTGGCGCGACACGTTCGGGACGCTGCGACGCGCATTGCTGCGCAAGGTCGAGGGCGGCGTCCCGTTCGCCGCCGAGGTCGAGGAGGGGCGGCTGCTGGCCGAGGCAGCGCTCGCCCGTGCCAGGCCAACGTCGCGCGATGCCGCAACCATCCGCGGCGCGCTGGCCAGCCTGCGCCGGGCGCGGAGCGACGCCGGCCGAGCCGCGGCCCTCACCGGTGAGCGGCTGCTGGCCGCGGTGCAGCGCCATCCCGACCGAACCGCCGCAACCCGGCATCCGGAGCTGCCACTAGTCGTCGACCGTGAGCGCGCGCGCACCGGCGCCTGGTACGAGCTCTTCCCGCGCTCGCAGTCGCCCGACCCGCGCAAGCGGCAGGCCACCACGCTCGACGAGGCGGCCTGGCGCCTGCCGGGGATCGCCCAGCTCGGCTTCGACGTCGTCTACCTGCCGCCGATCCACCCCATCGGCCGCACGAACCGCAAGGGACGGAACAACACGCTCGGCGCCCGGCGCGGCGATGTTGGCAGCCCGTACGCCATCGGCTCCGAGGATGGCGGACACGAGGCGGTGGCCCTCGAGCTGGGAGGCCTGGCCGCGTTCGAGCGCTTCTGCCGCGCGGTCGAGAAGCAGGGCATGGAGCTGGCGATGGACATCGCGATCCAGGCGTCGCCCGACCACCCCTGGGTTCGGGAGCACCCGGCCTGGTTCCGTCACGCCCCGGATGGCTCGATCAAGTACGCCGAGAACCCGCCGAAGCAGTACCAGGACATCTATCCCTTCTATTTCGGCGACGACGACCCCGCCGAACGCGAGGCGCTGTGGCGCGCGTGGCTCGGCATCTTCCAGCTGTGGGTCGGGCGCGGGGTCCGCATGTTCCGGGTCGACAACCCGCACACCAAGCCGATCCCCTTCTGGCGCTGGCTGATCGCCGAGGTCCATCGGGACAGTCCAGACGTGGTCTTCCTGTCCGAGGCCTTCACCCGGCCGAAGATGATGCGCGCGCTGGCCAAGGTCGGCTTCACGCAGTCATACACCTACTTCACCTGGCGCGAGACGCGGGACGAGCTGCGTGAGTACCTGACCGAGCTGACCCAGTCGCAGATGCGGGAGTACTTCCGCGGCAACCTGTTCGCCAACACCCCGGACATCAACCCGCACCACCTGGATCACGGCCCGCCGGCGTTCGTGATCCGCAGCGTGCTGGCTGCCACGCTCTCGAGCAGCTACGGGATCTACTCCGGCTGGGAGCTCTGCGAGAACGCACGCCTGGGAGACCGCGAGGAATACCTCGACAGCGAGAAGTACGAGATCCGCGCGCGCGACTGGGACGCGCCGGGCAACATCAAGCCGCTGCTGGCAGGCCTGAACCGCGCCCGCCGGGCGTGGCCGGCGCTGCAGCTGTACGACAACCTGCGCTTCCAGGACGTGACCGGCGAGCAGACGCTCTTCTACCGCAAGGCGTTGCCGGACGGGCCGGTGGACCCGCTGAGCGGCCATCCGTCACGCTGGCGGGACGCGGTCTTCGTGGCGGTCAACTGCGACCCCACTCGGCCCGAGCGCGCGATTCTGCATCCGGACCTGCCGGCCATTGGCATCGGCTGGGACGAGCCGTACCGCATGGTCGACCTCCTGACCGGCCGGTCGCGGCGGGAGCGAGGGGCGGACGTGGCCATCGATCTAGATCCGTCGGGCCAGCCGTTCCGCGTCTTCACCATCCGCCCGCTGGACGGCCCGGGATAGACCGATGCGCCGGCTCGCGGCGCTGACGCTCGCCTCAGCTCTCGCCGGGGCTCTGGCGCTGTCCGCATGCACGTCCGAACCGCGCGCGCCACTCGTCTGCTACCACGTCGACGCTGAGGACTGCCTTCGAGTCGCCGCGGCTGTCCTCGCCGAGGCCGATTTCGAAGCCCGCGCCTCGCTGGTCGCGGTCGTCGCATATCGTGGCTGCTTCCCCGGTGCTTACTGCCCGCTTGTGGCCTCCGACAGCCAGCCGCCTTTCACGGCGACAGTCGGCATCCGCTTCGACGACGGCCGCGGATCGGTTCTTCGTCAGCTCGGAAGCCTCGATGATCGGCCCCTTCACGTAAGTGACGGACCGATCAACATCCAAGCTGATCAGTTCATCGACGCGTATGCCAACACGCGAGGGGTCCTCGTCATCGGCACCCTCCCCTGACCATCGGGCCGAGAGCGGCCCAAACAGAATCGCGTTCCTGCCATACGCTCACCCTGCGACCATCCGGCGCTTTCGTCGTCGCGAACCCCGTCTACCGGAGCCATCCGTGAGCGCGGTAAGGACCGCAACATGGTTCGAATCGGGTGCCACTGGGCCGAAATCGGCTCCACCACACCGGAAAACACGGCCCCGTGCTTCCTGGAGGAGCAGATGGCAGGAAACGGCAGCACGTGAGGACCCGCGATCATCGGTGTGACAGCGCTGACGCGCTCCGCCTCCGGCCGAGGCAGCGTCCCGCTACCCTGCGCGCATGACGCAGACAGTCGAAGCACCGCCGGCGATTCCGGCGCCCGCCGACGACCCGCTCTGGTACAAGGACGCGGTCATCTATCAGCTGCACGTCAAGGCCTTCGCTGACTCGTCGGGCGATGGCATCGGCGACTTCGTGGGGCTGACCCGCAAGCTGGGCTACATCGCCAGCCTGGGGGTCACCGCCGTGTGGCTGCTCCCGTTCTACCCCTCACCGCTGCGCGACGACGGCTACGACATCGCCGACTACGTCGACGTCCACCCCGACTACGGCACGCGCCGCGACTTCCGGGCGTTCGTGCGCGAGGCGAAGCGCCGCGGCCTGCGGGTTATCACCGAGCTGGTGGTCAACCACACCAGCGACCAGCACCCGTGGTTCGCGGAGTCGCGATCCTCGCGGACCAACCCGCGCCGCGACTGGTATGTCTGGTCGGACGATCCGAGCCGCTACGCCGATGCCCGCATCATCTTCACCGACACGGAGACCAGCAACTGGGCCTGGGACAACGTCAGCCAGGCCAACTACTGGCATCGGTTCTTCAGCCACCAGCCCGACCTGAACTGGGAGAACCCGGCCGTCTTCAAGGCGATCCTGCGGGCGATGCGCTTCTGGCTGCAGCTCGGCGTCGACGGGCTGCGCCTCGACGCGGTGCCGTACCTGGTGGAGCGGGAGGGCACGAACTGCGAGAACCTGCCCGAGACCCACGACGTGCTGCGGCGGCTGCGGGCCGCCATGGACGAGCGCCACCCGGGTCGGATGCTGCTGGCCGAGGCGAACCAGTGGCCGCCCGACGTGCGCCCCTATTTCGGCAACGGTGACGAGTGCCACATGGCGTTCCACTTCCCCCTCATGCCGCGCATCTGGATCGCGCTGCGCAAGGAGGACCGGATGCCAATCGTCGACATCATGGAGCGCACACCGCAGATCCCGCCCGAGTGCCAGCGGGCGCTCTTCCTCCGCAACCACGACGAGCTGACGCTCGAGATGGTGACCGATGAGGAACGCGACTACATGTGGGCCGAGTACGCCGCCGACAAGCGCGCGCGCCTGAACCTGGGCATCCGGCGCCGGCTGGCGCCGCTGGTCGACAACAGCCGCCGGCGCATCGAGCTGCTGAATGCCCTGCTGCTATCGATGCCCGGGACGCCGGTCATCTACTACGGCGACGAGATCGGGATGGGCGACAACGTCTACCTGGGCGATCGCAACGGGGTCCGTACGCCGATGCAGTGGACCGGCGACCGGAACGCCGGCTTCTCGAATGCCGATCCGGCGGCGCTCTACTCGCCGGTCATCGTCGATCCGGTGTACGGCTACCAGGCGGTCAACGTGGAGGCGCAGGAACGGATCCCGGGCTCGCTCCTGCACTGGATGCGGCGCATCATCCGGGTGCGGCGCCAGTACCCCGCCTTCGGCCGCGGCACGCTCGAGTTCCTGCACCCGGAGAACCGGCACGTGCTGGCCTACCTGCGCGAGCACGACGGCGTCTCGATCCTGTGCGTCGCCAACCTGTCGCGCTTCGCGCAATACGTCGAGCTGGACCTGGCGCGGTTTGCCGGTCGGGTGCCGGTCGAGATGATCGGCCGGGTCCGATTCCCGTCCATCGGTGACCTGCCCTACCTGCTCACCTTCGCGCCGCACGGCTTCTATTGGTTCCAGCTGACCGATGGCGCCGACGGTGCGGGCTGAGCCGCTCGCGCGTCGGGCTCGTACGTTCGACGCTGGCTGGATTGCGGCCCAGCGCTGGTTCCGCGCCAAGACACGGCGCATCGCCGATGTGACCCTGCGCGATGCGGCGGGGGTCCACGGCAGCGGCTGGCTGCTGGTGCTGGGCGTCGTCTACGAGGACGGGGATGAGGATGCCTACCTCGTGCCGGCGGTCGACGCCGGAGCGGAGCTGCGCGAGCCGCGCGATGGCGATGGGCTGTGGCGCGCGCTGGTTCGGGGCATGGTGGCCGGCGGCCTGCTGGAGGGCGAGGCGGGGAGCTTCGGCTTCGAGACGACCCCGGCCCTGGGAGAGCTGCTGCCCGGCGGCGACGCCGAGGCGGGCGGCCTGACCGAGCGCGTGCTGTCGGTGGAGCAGTCGAACAGCTCGGCGGTGCTGGGCGATCGGCTCTTCCTGAAGCTCTACCGCCGGCTGGAGCCAGGCACCAATCCGGAGGTGGAGGTGAACGCCTTCCTGACCGCGGTCGGCTTCGCCCACGCTCCGGCCCTGGCCGGCGCGATCACCTACCTTCCCAATGGCGGCGAGCCGAGTGCCGCCGCCATGCTCCAGGCGCTGCTCCCCTCCCGGGGCGATGCCTGGAGCTGGACGCTCGAGCGCCTGGCGGCGGGCGCGCCGGAAGCGGCCGAGGTGGTGGCCGGCGCTGCCCAGCTCGGCGGCATCACCGCCGAGCTGCATGCCGCCCTCGCCTCCCGGCCGGAGGCGCCCGGCTTCCCGGATCGGCTGGCCACGCTCGAGGAGCTGGCCGCCTGGCGCGCCGCAGCCGAGGCGCAGCTGCAGGGTGCGATCGAGGCGCTGGGGGGCGAGCAGCGGGCCCGGCTCGAGGCGCTGGCGCCGGCCATTGCCGACCGCCTGGCCGCGATCCAGGCGGCGGACACCGCCCGCGCGACGCGCATCCACGGCGACTACCACCTGGGGCAGCTGCTGCGCACCGAGGCGGGATTCGCGGTCATCGACTTCGAAGGTGAGCCGGCCCGACCGCTCGCCGAGCGCCGCCAGCCGGCCTCGCCGCTGCGGGATGTCGCCGGCATGCTGCGCTCGCTCGACTACGCCGCCCGATCGGCGCAGCGCGCCGGGGCTGTGGGGTTCGACCCGGATGCCTGGCTGGTCGACGCCCGCGCCGCCTTCCTGACCGGCTACGGCGCCGTACCGGCTGGAACGGACGGGCTGCTCGCCGCATTCGAGATCGAGAAGGCCTGCTACGAGGTCCGCTACGAGGCCAACAATCGCCCGGAGTGGACCTGGCTGCCGCTCTCCGCGCTGGAGCGGCTGGTGGCGTGAAGCTCCGCGTCTGGGAGGGCGCGCCGTATCCGCTCGGCGCCAACTGGGACGGGGCCGGCGTGAACTTCGCCATCTTCAGCGAGAACGCGAGTGCCGTCGAGCTCTGCCTGTTCGAGCCCGATGGCACCGAGCAGCGGGTTCGGCTGCGCGAGCAGACGGACACGGTCTGGCATTGTTACCTGCCCGATCTGGCCCCCGGCCAGCACTACGGGTTTCGGGTGCACGGGCGCTATGCGCCGGCTGACGGACATCGGTTCAACTCGCACAAGCTGCTGATCGATCCGTACGCGAAGCGGCTGAGCGGTCCGATCGACTGGAGCGACCGGCTGTTCGGCTACCGGATGGGGGCCGATGCGGACGACGGCGAGCCGGACGGGCGCGACTCGTCTCCCCACGTGCCGAAGGGCGTGGTCGTCAACACCGCCTTCACCTGGGGCGGCGACACGCAGCTGCGCACGCCGTGGGAGCAGACCCTCATCTATGAGGTCCACGTCAAGGGCTTTACCCAGCAGCACCCGGATGTCCCGCCGGAGCTGCGCGGCACGTATGCCGGCCTGGGCTCCGCAGCCGCGATCGACCACCTCACCGCGCTCGGCGTCAGCGCCGTCGAGCTGCTGCCGGTGCACCACCACGTCAATGATCGGCGGCTGGTCGAGCTGGATCTCAGCAACTACTGGGGCTACAACACGATCGGCTTCTTCGCGCCGGACACCCGCTACAGCGCCACCGGCGAGCCGGTGACCGAGTTCAAGACCATGGTCAAGCGCCTGCACGACGCCGGCATCGAGGTCATCCTGGACGTCGTCTACAACCACACCGGCGAGGGGAACCACCTCGGTCCGACCCTTGCCTTCCGCGGCATCGACAACGCCGCCTACTACCGGCTGGCCGAGTCGGATCGGCGCCTGTACGTCGACTACACCGGGACCGGCAACACGCTCAACGCCCAGCACCCGCGCACGCTGCAGCTGATCATGGACAGCCTGCGCTACTGGATCAGCGAGATGCACGTCGACGGCTTCCGCTTCGACCTGGCCTCGGCGTTGGCGCGCGAGCTGCACGACGTCGATCGCCTCGGATCGTTCTTCGACATCGTCCATCAGGACCCGCTGATCAGCCAGGTCAAGCTCATCGCCGAGCCGTGGGACCTGGGCGAGGGCGGATACCAGGTCGGGAACTTCCCGGCCGGCTGGGCGGAGTGGAACGGCAAGTACCGCGACACGGTCCGGCGCTTCTGGCGTGGCGTGGGCGGCCAGGCGGCGGAGCTGGCCTATCGCCTGTCCGGCTCGTCCGACCTGTACGCCGAGGGCGGCCGCCAGCCGCATGCCAGCATCAACTTCGTGACCAGCCACGATGGCTTCACGCTCCACGACCTGGTCAGCTACGAGCAGAAGCACAACGAGGCGAACGGAGAGCAGAACCGAGACGGCGAGAGCCACAACGACTCGCGCAACTTCGGCGTCGAGGGGCCGAGCGACGACCCGGAGGTCACCGCCGCCCGGGAGCAGCACAAGCGCAACATCATCGCCACCCTGCTGCTGAGCCAGGGGGTGCCGATGCTGCTCGGCGGCGACGAGATCGGGCGCACCCAGGGCGGCAACAACAACGGCTATTGCCAGGACAACCCGATCAGCTGGTTCGACTGGAAGCTCGACGCCCGCCGCCGACAGCTGCTCGATTTCACGCGGGGCATGATCCGGATCTTCCGCGCCCACCCGGTGCTGCGCCGGCGCCGCTTCTTCCAGGGCCGCCGGATCCGCGGCTCGAGCGTCAAGGACCTGACCTGGTTCGGGCCGGACGGCCAGGAGATGACCGATGCGCAGTGGGGCGCCGCTGCGGTCGACACCATCGGCCTGCGCCTGGCCGGCGATGCCATCGAGGAGCGTGGCCCGCGCGGGGAGCGGGTCGTGGACGACACCCTGCTGCTCGTCCTGAACGCGTCGGACACGCCGGCCGCGTTCCGCCTGCCCGACGGCTTGGAGCACGGCTGGCGGCTGATGGTCGACACCAGCCGCCCGGACCTCGCGCCGGCCGACGATGGCCCCGCGCACGCCGGCGGCGCGAGCTACCCGCTGGCGGCCCGCTCGGTCATCCTCCTGCGCCTGCCGCGAGCCTGAGGTGACGCGTCGAAGGGTCGACCCGCGCTCGGCGGTGGCCGAGACCTACGTCGATGCGTGGGGCGTGCGCCGCCCGGTGGCGGCGCCGGTGCGGCGCGCCGTGCTGACCGCGATGGGGCTCGACATGAACCGGGCTGCCGCGGATGCCGGCGTTGAACCGGTGCGCATCGGTCGCGGCGGGCAGCTCGTCGCCCCGCACGCCGAGCTGGTGCTCGAGGACGGGACGTCGCTGGGCACCGTCGCTCGCCTGCCGCGCGACCTGCCGATCGGGTATCACCGCCTGCGGCGGGACGTGGGCGATCAGCTGCTGCTGGCCGCCCCCGCCCGCTGCCATCTGCCCCCGAAGATGCGCGCCTGGGGCTGGGCCGCGCAGCTGTACGCCACCCGCTCCCGGCGCAGCTGGGGGATCGGCGACCTGGGCGACCTGCGCAAGCTGGCCGCCTGGTCGGCGGAGCTGGGCGCCGGGGCGTTGCTGATCAACCCGCT
This sequence comes from Chloroflexota bacterium, assembly GCA_046725855.1. Classification (GTDB taxonomy): domain Bacteria; phylum Chloroflexota; class Limnocylindria; order QHBO01; family QHBO01; genus DASQFY01. The sequence continues at coordinate 15,619 of JBKOZM010000129.1, forward strand.
GGGTGCCGCCAACCCCGGCCCGGATCCGGAGCCGAGCCCGTACTACCCCAGCACCCGCCGCTTTCGGAGCACGCTCTACCTCGCTGTCGACGCCATCCCCGGACGCCAGATGGTCGCCGCCGAGCTGGCCGAGATCGCGCGCAAGGCGCGCGCCCTGAATGCCGCGGGCCGCATCGATCGCGCGCAGTCCCAGGCGCACAAGCTCGCGGCGCTCGAGCGCATCTGGGCCGCCGGCGGTGCGGACACGCCGGGGGTGCGCGAGCGCTTCGCGTCGTTCCGCGCGACGGGCGCCGAGCCGCTCCAGGACTGGGCCACCTTCGTGACACTCTCCGAGCGCCACGGCCCTGGCTGGCGGCGCTGGCCGGCGCGGCTGCGGGACCCACGCGGGCGCGGCGTGCGGGCTGCGGCCGTCGAGCTGGCCGATCGGGTGGCGTTCCACGCCTGGGTGCAGTGGCTGCTCGACGAGCAGCTCGCCGCGGCGGCCCGGCAAGGTGTCGACCTCGTGACGGACCTGCCGGTCGGCTTCGATCCGGGGGGCTTCGACGCCTGGGCCTGGCAGTCTCACCTGGCGCCCGAGGCAACCCTCGGCGCGCCGCCGGACCGCTTCAACCTGGTGGGGCAGGACTGGGGCCTGCCGCCGTTCGTGCCGAGCCGACTGCGCGAGGCGGGCTACGCCCCGTTCGTCGAGACCATCCGGGCCACCCTGCGCGCCGCCGGCGGGATCCGCATCGACCACGTGCTCGGCTTCTTCCGGCAGTGGTGGGTCCCGGCCGGCAACGCGCCGGCCGACGGCGCCTACGTCGCGCAGCCGACCGACGAGCTGCTTGCCATCCTGGCCATCGAGAGCAGCCGGGCCCAGGCCATCGTCATCGGTGAGGACCTCGGCACGGTGGAGGCTGGCGTGCGGCGCCGGCTGGCGGCCGCCAACATCCTGTCGATGCGGCTGGGCTACTTCGAGCG
>JBKOZM010000130.1:0-11917 GCA_046725855.1 Chloroflexota bacterium
ACCTGGGCCTGCGCCGGGGGCGTGGCGCGGTGCTGGTGCTTCTCGACACGTCGCTTGAGCCGACCGGCGACTGGCTGACGCCACTGCTCGAGGCCTTCGATGATCCGTCGGTGGGGATCGCCGGCCCGTACGGCGTCACCAGCGTCGACGGGCGCGAGTTCGAGGAGGCGCCGCCTGGCGAGGTCGACGCGGTGGAAGCCTACTGCCTGGCCATCCGCCGCGAGGCGCTGCGGGCAGTGGGCGGCGGTTTCGATCACCGCTTCCGCTTCTACCGCAACGCCGATCTGGACCTGTCATTCGCGGTGCGAGCCGCGGGCTGGCGCGCGATCCGCACCGCGCCGCTGCCGGTCGCGCGACACGAGCATCGTGGCTACGCGTCCGTGCCTCCCGAGGAGCGCGATCGCCTCAGCCGTCGCAACTTCTACCGCTTCCTGAAGCATTGGGGCGACCGGCGCGACCTGCTGCTGCACCCAGGCCCGCGGCCGGAGCGGCGACGCGCCTAGCGGTGTCCCTCCAGGCAGGTGCAGCCGGCCGGGCCGACCACCGCCGCATGTGGTGTTCCGGGAGGGAGCACGAATCCATCGCCCGGCCGAAGCTCCACCGGCACCGCATCGGGCCCCACCAGGAACGTGATCGTTCCAGCGGCGCAGACCAGCAGCTTCGTGTAGGCGTGCTGGTGGACCGCGTAGCGGTCGCCCGGGCCGTTCGACCAGGCGCTCGGCTCGACCCCGGCATCGCGCAGGCGCTCCGCCACACTGACCGGGGTGGGTGGTTCGTCGCGATCCCAGTCGAGCGCCTCGAGCGGAGCGGGCAGCGGGTCGGCCATCAACGGGCCACGGCGGTGGCGGCGGTCTCCGCCCCTATGCGCTGGGCCAGGTAGACCGGGACCACGGAGAGCAGGATCAGGAAGAGCGCCACCACGTTCACGATCGGCAGCTCGTTCGGGCGCTGGATGGCGCTCAGGATCCAGAGCGGGATCGTCTCGGTGCCGGGGCCGGCGGTGAAGTTCGTCACGATGACCTCGTCGAACGAGAGCGCGAAGGCGAGCAAGCCGCCCGACAGGAGCGCGGTGCGCATCATCGGCACGGTGATGCGCCGGAAGGTCTGCCAGGTGTCCGCGCCCAGGTCAGCCGAGGCTTCCTCGGCCGAGCGCGGCAGCCGGCGAAGCCGCGCCAGCACGTTGTTGTAGGCGATCACCACGCAGAAGGTGGCGTGTCCCACGATGATGGTGGGCAGGCCGAACTTGATGCCAAGCGTCTTGAAGGTCGCCGCCAGGGCGATGCCGGTCACCACCCCGGGCAGCGCGATGGGCAGGATGAGGAGGAACGAGACGGTCTCCCTGCCGAAGAAGCGGTAGCGCTGCACGGCGAGCGCCGCCGCGGTGCCGAGCACCAGCGCGATGGCCGTGGCGCCTGCGGCGGCCGCCATGGAGGTGCCCAGGGCCGACAGGACGCCGCCATTCGTGATCGTCTCGCCGAACCAGCGCAGCGTCACGCCCCGCGGCGGCCAGACCTGCGAGCGGCTGGGGTTGAAGGCATACATGGCCAGGATGACGAGCGGCAGGTAGATGAAGGTGAGGGTCAGGCCGGTGAAGAGCCGCAGGCCCGCCCGGACCCAGCGCGATTCCTGCATCGGTCCCGCCCCTACAGCGACTCGAAGGCGCCCAGGCGGCGCGCGACGAGGAGGTACACGACCATTATCAGGATCGGCACGAACGAAAAGGCCGCCGCCAGCGGCAGGCTGCCAAGGCTCGAGTTGTCATAGATCACGTTGCCGATGAACTTCGTCGACGAGACCATGGCCGGCGTGATGTAGTCGCCCAGCGTGAGCGAGAAGGTGAAGATCGAGCCCGCCACCACCGCGGGCAGGACGAGAGGCAGGATCACGCGCCGAAAGCTGGTGCCGGCCCGCGCGCCGAGATCCGACGACGCCTCGAGCAGCGAGTCAGGGATCCGCTCGAGCCCGGCGTAGATGGGCAGGATCATGTACGGCAGCCACAGGTAGCTGAGCACGAGCCACGAGTTGTTGACCTCGCGCAGGCCGGGACCGCTGATCCCCAACGGCGCCAGCAGCCAGTCGATCAGGCCGTTGCCCTGGAGGATGACGCGCCAGGCGTAGACCTTCACGAGGTAGGACGCCCATAAAGGCATCAGGACCGCCACGACCAGGAAGCGCCTGGTCCGCGGTGACGCGACCCGAGCCATGTAGTACGCGACCGGAAAGGCCAGCAGGATGTCGGTCAGCGTGACGGCCACCGCCATCCCGATCGTACGCAACGCGATCGTGCGATAGACCTCGCCGCCAATGAGCTTCTCGAACGAGCCGAGGGTGAACGTCGGGACCACGCGCCCGCTGAACGGATCGCTGACCCAGAACGCGTTCAGCAGCAGGATCCCCAGCGATCCGAGGTACGCCACGCCCAGCCAGGCCAGGGGTGCGGACAGGAGGCCGGCCATCTGCGCGCGCGGGCGACGATAGAGCCAGGTGGCCAGCCGTCGGCCGGCTCCGCGGGGCGTCTGGGCGGTGTTTGCGGTCATGGGATCTCGGAATGAGGGATCGGCCCACCAAGGAGCGAACTCCCCGGTGGGCCGATCCAGCGTTCGCCTGGTTGGATCAGCCGCCGGTCACGGTCGTCCAGGCGTCGATCCAGTCCTCGATGCTCTTGCAGGTGGTCGCCGCGTCGTCGTCGTTGCAGTCCTCGCGCGGCGTGCTCCAGAACCAGACGTTCGCGAAGTACGACTCATCGGTCGCATGGAACGTCTCGCAGTGCCCCTTGTAGGCGCCGTCGAGGATCGTCTCGGCGGCATCGCACGCTGCCTGGCTGACCGGCGCTTCGCCGAAGTAGATGGTCGCCATGGCGCTCGTCTCCGGATCGAGCATCCAGTTCATCCATCGGTACATGCAGCCCGGATGAGCGGCATCCTTGGCGATCATCCAGGTGTCGGACCAACCCGTCGTGCCTTCGTCGGGCTTGGTGACTGCCACCGGAGCATCCGGATTGTCGGCGACGATGGTGTTGTACTGGTACTGCCAGGACGTGCCGGCCAGCATGGCACCCGAGCCGAACGAGGTGATCTGGTCGTTCGCGACGCTCCAATACTCACCAACGATCTTGCTCTGCTCCTTGAGCAACGCGATCGCCGCGTCGAACTGCTCCTGGGTGAGCTGGTACGGATCGGTGATCCCCAGGTCGGGCTGCGTGGTCATCAACCGCAGGGCCGCGTCGGCGATGTAGATCGATGAGTTGTAGATGCTGATCTTGCCAGCCGCCGGCGAGTCCGGGTCCCAGACCGGGTCCCAGCTGGTGGGCGCCTCCGGGAACGTATCGGTGTTGTACAGCAGGACGTTCGCGCCGCGTCCGTGCGGGACGCCGTACGGCACGCCATCGACGGTGTTGTGTGGCTGCCCCTTGAGCCCCTCGAAGACGCTGGCATAGTTCGGGATGAGCGCGGTGTTGACCGGCGCCACCGTACCGGCCGCGATCATGCGCAGGGTGGCATCGCCGGAGGCCGATACCCCGTCGTACTGGCCGGTCGCCATCAGCGAGACCATGTTGGCGGAGTCCCTGCCGTCCGTGGTGTTGACGTGGCAGCCCGTCTCGTCCTGGAACGGGGTCACCCAGTCGAACTCCGGGTAGTTCGAGCCATCCTCGGCATAGCCGACCCAGATGACGAGGTTCAGCTCGTCCTCGGCGTCCGGCAGGCTGGTCAACGCACCTTCCGGCACGGTCGAGCCGCCCGCCGACCCGCCGGGGACGCCCGACTGGCTGACCGTCCCCAACCCGCAGCCAGCGGTGGCCAGGGCCATCGCCGTTAGCCACACAGAAAATCTGATTCGCCTCATTCGACCTTCTCTCCTGCTGCCCCCGTATCGCCTGCCCCAGCATCGCCTGCCCCAGCATCGTCGCGACCTCGCGTGAGGCCCAGAACGTGCTGCCGCTTCCAGGCCAGCCGAACCGGCCGGCCCTGCGCAGCGAGCGCTTCCATCGAAGAGGTCTGGAGGTTCTGCTGGGTGACCACCAGCTCCCCGCCGGCGTCCAGCGCGACGATGTATCGCGTGTCGGCGCCCAGGTAGACGACCTCACGGACTGTCCCCAGCGCTGAATGCTCGTCCGCAGCGGGCGCTTCGGATGGGTCACCGATCCGGATCTTCTCCGGCCTGACGGTGAAGACACCATCGGCACCCAGGACGGCTCGCGCCGCATCGCCGCGCAGCAGGTTGGAGGTCCCCACGAAGCCGGCCACGAACGGGGTCGCCGGATGCTCGTAGACGTCGGCCGGCGTCCCGACCTGCTCGATGCGTCCCTCGTGGAACACCGCCAGGCGATCGCTCATGGTCAGCGCCTCCTCCTGGTCGTGCGTCACGTAGATGAAGGTGATGCCCACCTGCAGCTGGATCGCCTTCAGCTCGATCTGCATCTCCTGGCGCAGCTTGAGGTCGAGCGCCCCCAGCGGCTCGTCGAGCAGCAGCACGCGCGGCCGGTTGACGAGCGCTCGGGCCAGCGCCACGCGCTGTCGCTGGCCGCCCGACAGCTGCGACGGGCGCCGGCGCTCGTAGCCCTCGAGGCGCACCATGCGCAGCGCCTCACCGGTGCGTTTCGCACGCTCCGCGCGCGCCACGTTGCGGACCGCCAGCCCGTAGGCGACGTTGTCGCCCACGGTCATGTGCGGGAAGAGCGCGTAATCCTGGAACACGGTGTTGACGTCCCGGTCGAAGGGCGGGACGCCTGTCACGTCACGGCCGTGAAGCAGGACGCGACCCTCCGTCGGAAGCTCGAAGCCGGCGATCATGCGCAGGGTCGTCGTCTTGCCGGAGCCAGACGGCCCGAGCATCGAGAAGAACTCGCCGTCGCCGATGTGGAGGTCGATCCCGGCCACCGCCTCGACCTCGCCGTAGCGCTTGACCAGGTGCTCAAGGCTGACGGCCGGTGCCGCCGAGGATGGGCGGGCGTCGATGGCGGCCATCACACGCGGACTGGAGGGAGAGGGCATCGGTTCGACGGCCACGCAGTCCTCGAGGAGACTCGAAGGCCGTGCCCATGCCGGCGCATCCGGCAGCTCGGGGGGCGCTCCGAGGATTGGCGCACTGTGCGGTTTGGGCGCTGTCGGTGTCAAGCCGATTTCGGCCTTGCTAGAGTCCGCAGCCGATGGACCTTGGGCTTCTGTTCGGTCTCGGATCGGCGTTCGGCTTTGGCGCGGGCGACTTCGCCGGCGGCCTGGCGGCTCGGCGGGCGGGCAGCGTGGCCGTCGCGGCTGGCGCGCAGGTCGTTGGCCTGGCGCTCCTGCTCCTCCTGCTGGCGGCCGTTCGTCCACCCGTCCCGTCGGCCGAGACGCTCGTCTACGGCGCGCTGGCCGGCGCTTGCGGAGGCATCGGCCTGGCGGCGCTCTATCGCGGGCTGTCGCTGGGCAGCATGGGGTTGGTCACCGCGCTGTCAGGCGTCGGATCGGTCGCCGTGCCGCTGGTGGTGGGCGTCTTGCTGGCGGGCGACGTCATCGGACCCTGGCAGTGGGCGGGCGTGGCTGCGGCGCTCGCCGCCGGCGCGAGCGCGAGCGGCGCAACCCTGCGCGGCGTGAAGCCTGCGGCGCTGGGCATGGCGCTCGTGGCAGCGCTGGGCTTCGGGTCCTGGTACGTGCTCCTGGACCACGTGGCGGGCAGCAACGAGCTCTGGGCGCTGGTGGCCAGCCGTTCGACGGCGTCGGCGCTCGTCGGCGGGTTTGCGATCGCGCGTGGGAGCGCGGGCGCAGCCGGTAGGAGCTGGCGACTGGTGGCTGCCGCGGGGGCCCTGGACGTGGTTGGCAACGCCGGATTCGTGCTGGCACGCGCGACGCTGGCGGTCGGGGTCGCCGCCGCGCTGTCCGGCCTGTACCCGATCGTCACCATGCTCCTGGCACGCACGGTCGTCGGCGAGACGTTGCCGCGCCTGGCCGTGGCCGCGGTGGCCCTGGCCGTGACCGGCATCGTCTTGATCTCGCTGGGATAGGGGCGGGTCAGGCCGGCCAGCCGCCTCCGGTCGAGGCCTGGGCGAGGATTCGGCAAGGCATCGGACATCGGCTCCCTGCAAGCCGCCTCGACCACCGCGACGAGCGCGCGACGGCGGGCGACGGCACAGGAGACCGCGGCCGACCTTACCGGTGGCTTACCGGCGGCTTATCAGGTGCCGGGCTGTGCCCGGGTATCATGGCCGAGCCCCCATTCCCTCCCCAACAGCCAGCCGTTGAGCACCCGATTGAGCATGACCTTCGAGCGTGTCGCGATCGTCGAGACCGCCTTTGACGACTACCTCCGGCAGGCAGCGCCGGCCGCGGCGCGGCTGCAGCCGGACGCTCCCCTTCGCGCCGGCGGGAACCTGGACGCGCGCACGGCCGTCGCGCTATTCGAGGACCAGCTCCTGTCGCGAGCGCTGGACGTCGCCGCGCGCGAGCTGAAGAAGACGAACCGCAGCTTCTACACGATCAGCAGCGCCGGACATGAGAACAACGCCGTCGTCGGTGCCCAGCTGCGGGTCAGCGATCCGGCCTTCCTCCATTATCGGTCCGGCGGCTTCATGATGGCCCGCGCGCGGCAGCTGCCCGGCAGCACACCCGCCTTCGACGCGCTGCTCGGGATCGTGGCCAGCCGCGACGAGCCGATCGCGCAGGGACGCCACAAGGTGTGGGGCAGCCGTCCGCTGTGGGTCCCGCCCCAGACGTCCACCATCGCCAGCCATCTGCCGAAGGCGATGGGCCTGGCCTTCAGCCTGGCGCGGGCGCGCCGCCTCGGCCTGGATGGGGAGCTGCCGTCCGACGCCATCGTGCTCTGCTCGTTCGGCGACGCCTCGGCCAACCATGCCACATCCCTGGCAGCCATCAACACGGCGCGCTATGCGGTGCGCATCGGCCTGCCCATGCCGATCCTGTTCGTCTGCGAGGACAATGACACAGGCATCAGCGTTCCGACGCCGGCCGGCTGGATCGCGGAGACCTTCTCGCGGATGGAGCACCTGCGCTACAACCTGGCGGACGGCGAGCTGGATGAGATCTGGGATGCGGTGGCAGAGTCGATCCGCTACGTGCGCGGCTCGCGGAAGCCCGCGTTCCTGCACCTGCGCACCATCCGCCTGTGGGGTCACGCCGGCAGCGACGCCGAGCACGCCTACCGCTCCCCAGCCGAGATCGAAGCCGTCGAGGCGCGCGACCCGCTGCTGCGCAACGCCCGTCGGCTGATCGAGACCGGCGCCGCGACGCCGGCCGCCCTGCTCTCGCTGGTGCGTGACACCCGCGAGCGGGTCATGGCCGCCGCCGACGAGGCCGCCCGGCGTCCGCGGCTCGCGACCGCGGACGAGGTCGTGGCTCCGCTGGCGCCCTACCATCCGGACCGGATCCGCAGCAACATCGAACGGGCGCGACCGGAAGACGCGACGCGGCGGGAGCTGCTCGGCGGCACATTGCCCGAGGAGGCGACCAACCCCAACGCGCGCACGCTGGCCGGCTGCCTGAACGCCGCGCTCGCCGACGAGCTGGCCGCGCGACCCGAGCTGATCCTGTTCGGCGAGGACGTGGCCAGAAAGGGCGGCGTCTACAACTGCACGAACGGGCTGCAGCGTCGCTTCGGCGCAGGCAGGGTCTTCGACACGCTGCTCGACGAGACCTCCATCCTGGGCATCGCCCAGGGCGCGGCGCACATCGGCTTGCTGCCGGTACCGGAGATCCAGTACCTCGCCTACCTGCACAACGCGCTCGACCAGCTTCGCGGCGAGGCGGCCTCGCTGCAGTTCTTTAGCTCGGGCCAGTTCCGCAACCCGATGGTGGTGCGCGTCCCAGGTTTCGCCTACCAGAAGGGCTTCGGCGGCCACTTCCACAACGACAACAGCATTGGCGCGCTGCGTGACATCCCCGGCCTGCTGCTGGCCGTCCCGGCCCGCGGCGACGACGCCGCGCGGATGCTGCGCGGCGCAACGGGGATAGCGGCCGAGGATGGACGAGTCGTGGTCTTCCTGGAGCCGATCGCCCTGTACCACGAGAAGGACCTGTACGCCGAGGGCGATGGCGGCTGGCTGGCCGACTACCCGCCACCTCCGAGCCATCTCCTGCCGGGCGAGGTCGGCGTGTACGAGCCCGATGGTGGCGCCAGGCCGGACGTGCTGCTGGTCACCTACGGCAACGGCGTCCGGCTGTCGCTCCAGGCCGCGCGACGGCTGCGGGACGAGCACGGCGTCTCGGCTCGCATCGTGGACGTGCGGTGGCTCAACCCCCTGCCCTTCGAGGCGCTGCGCGAGCAGGGCGGGGAGATTGGATCGGTCCTGGTCGTCGACGAGTGCCGCCGCACGGGCGGCGGCGTGGCGGACGCGATCGTGGCCGACCTGGCCGAGGCGGGAGTCGGGCGACGCCTGGGCTCGGTTCGGGCCGTCGACAGCTTCGTGCCGCTCGGGACGGCCGCGAGCGCCGTGCTGGTCAGCGTCGATCAGATCGTGGCCGGCGCGCTGGCCGCGGTGGGCGAGCGAGCCGGCACGTGAGCCAGGGCATGCGACGGGCCGTCATCGTCTGCCCCGGTCGCGGCGCGTACACGGCCGCATCGCTCGGCTCGCTGCCCGCCGGGCACCCGGCGATCGAGCGGGCCGAGGAGCTGCGCGCAGCCTACGGCCTCGAGCCGCTGCTGGAGCTCGACGGGGCAGCTGCATTCGACCCGGCACGCCACCTGAGGCCGGCGAACGCCTCGCCGCTCACCTTCCTGGCCAGCATGCTCGACGCGGAGACCGCGGTGGCCGATCACGCCGTGACCGCCGTGGTCGGCAATTCGCTGGGCTGGTACACGGCTCTGGCTGTGGCCGGCGCACTCGAATTCGAGGACGCCTATCGCCTGGTACAGGAGATGGCGATCCTGCAGGAGGACCCGCTGCCGAGCGGCGGCCCTGGTGGCCAGCTCATCTATCCGCTCACCGATGCTACTTGGCGGCCCGATCCGGAGCTGCGGGCGGCGGTCAGCGCCGCGCTCGCGAACGGCAACCACGGCTCCGGCCACGTCCACGAGAGCATCGAGCTCGGTGGTTATGCGGTGCTGGCCGGGGACGAGGCAGGGATGACGCAGCTCCTGCGCAGCCTGCCGGCGACGCGGGTCGGCGAGCGGCTCTATCCGTTGCGGTTGGCTCTCCATGGGCCGTACCACACCCCGCTGGTCGCGCACGTGGCGGCCGCGGCCCGCGAGCGGCTGGCCGAGCTCGACTGGCGACCGCCACGGTTCACCCTGGTCGACGGCCGCGGCGCCCGCTGGAGCCCATGGTCGACCGATCCCGACGCCTTGCGCAACTACACGCTGGGGGAGCAGGTGACTACCCCGTTCCGCTTCGCGACGAGCGTCCGCGTGGCGTTGCGTGAGCACGCACCGGACGTGCTGGTGCTGCTGGGTCCGGGCAACTCGCTGGGTGGCATCTGCGGGCAGCTGATCGTGGCCGAGGGGTACCGCGGCATCGACTCGCGCGAGGCCTTCGAGTCCGCGCAGCGATCGGCCGAGCCGCTCGTGCTCTCCATGCGACGCTGAGCCGATGGCCGCGCCCGCGCCGGCGGCCAAACCGCCGGACGCCGAGACCCTGCTGACCCTTGATTCGCCGATCGACTTGGCGAGCACGCTGGGGCCGCTGGCCCATGGACGCGGCGATCCGACGATCCGCTTCGCCGCCGACGGCATCTGGCGCGCCACCCGCACGCCGGCCGGTCCAGCCACGCTCCGCCTTCGGGCGACGCCCGCCGGTGTCGCCGCCTCAGCCTGGGGGCCTGGTGCGGCGTGGGCGCTGGCCGCGGTGCCGGACCTTGTGGGGGCCAATGACGACCCGACCCCGCTCGCGCCACGCCATCGGGTCATCGCCGAGCTGGTGCGGCGCCGGCCTGGCCTGCGGCTCACCCGCTCGAACCGCCCCTTCGAGGCGCTGGTGCCGGCGATCTGTGAGCAGAAGGTGACCGGCACCGAGGCGCGAGCCGCCTTTCGAGCAATCGTGCGGCGGTACGGGGAGGCGGCGCCAGGGCCCGCCGGCCTGCACCTTCCGCCGGAGGCATCGGTCCTGGCTGGGCTGCCCTACTTCGCCCTCCATCCGTTCGGCCTGGAGCGACGTCGCGCAGACGTCCTGCGCTGCGCCGCCGCGATGGCACCCCGGCTGGACGGGAAGGCGCCGTCGCAGGCCTATGCGCTGCTGGCGTCCGTGCCTGGCATCGGCCCGTGGACCGTCGCCGAGGTGGGCCGCGTCGCGTACGGCGACCCGGACGCCGTCAGCGTCGGCGACTACCACCTGCCGAACCTGGTGGCCTGGGCGCTGGCCGGCGAGCCGCGGGCCGACGATGCCCGCATGCTCGAGCTGTTGGAGCCGTATCGCGGCCAGCGCGGGCGGGTGCAGCGCCTGCTCGAGGCGTCCGGCATCCAGCCCCCACGCTACGGACCCAGGTTGGCGCCGCGCCAGATCGGCACCATCTGACCACGCCCGCTAGGCGGCCACGAACTGGACGTCGGTGACCTGGTCGCCAGCCAGGCTGACGATCACGCCCTTGAGGATGCCGGTGTTGTAGTCGCTGCCCGGGTTGAGGCACACCGATCGCCCGAGCCGAGCCCGCCCCCGTGACTCATGGATGTGGCCGTGCAGGCCGAGCATCGGCTGGTGCCGCTCGATCACGCGCCGGACGGCGTGGCTGCCGACCGGCACCATGGCGGCCGACGATCCCCCGACCAGGGACAGGTCGCCTCGGATCTCGGGTGCGTCGTCGATGCCCGTGCCGAAGGGCGGAACGTGCAGGTTGAAGATGGCCGGCCCCCCTGGCTGGAGGTGAGCCGCGATCTCCTCGATGCGTTCCTCCAGCACGTCCTCCTCGAGCTCGCGAGGGCTGTGCCAGGGCGTGATGTTCGACCAGCCGTAGCTGAGCAGCTGGTAGGGTCCCAGCTCGATCACCTCACCCTCGGGATTCCGGACGCGCTGGGCATTGGCAAGCAGCTCGCCGACGAACGGCTCGTCATCGTTTCCGGGGATCACGATGCACTCGATCTCCGTGCCGGCCAGACGTTCGTCGGCCAGCTCGATCCAGCGACGGATGTCGCGCGAGATCACCTCCTGGAAGTGCTCGGCGCGGAGCGCGGAATCTCGCTCCAGCGCCGTGATCTCGTCGGCATCCGACCGAAACGGGTAGAACCCGTTGAACCTGATCTGGCGCTCGATGCGCTCGACCTCAGCCTCGTCGCGCATGACCTCGGTCCGCCCCAGCAGGCGCGTCTCGTACGAGCCGTCCCCTCGCCGCACGATGGGGACGAGGGCCTTGCCCGTCACGTCCCCACCCAGGATCAGCGCGTCGACCACGTAATAGGTGCCGGCGTTGATGAACTTGCGGAAGCACTTCTCCGAGCCGTGCAGGTCGGCGACGTAGAAGAGCCGATAGGGCTTGGACTTCGCGCGGCTCCAGAAGGGCATGCCTAGGTCATGGCCAGTGTCGTTGCCGGCGTCATTCCGGTGGTATCTCCCGGTACGCCAGGTCGACGTTCACGCCACGAGACGCCTGCACGGCGCGGATGACGAAGTAGAGCACCAGGCCCACGATCCAGACCGCGACGCCGAGCGCGACTCGTTCGGGGTTGCCGTCCAGGCTGGTCCCCGAGTTCACGTCGCTCAGCAGGATCCAGACGATCCCGAGCATGCCGATCAGGGCCAGGATGCCCACGATCCGCATCACTGGCACGCCGCCCCATCGCTGGTTGTAGGGCGACGCCTCGAACGTCTCCGGTTGGCGCGTCGGGAACATGATCCCGGCCACGGCCACTGCCACGTACGTCCAGGTCAGCCCCAGCAGGCCGACGATGAACGTCAGGTTCTGGTTGAAGCCGACGATCGCGACGCTGATGAGGCTCACGACCGCGATCACGATCATCGCGTTGACCGGCGAGTGGGTCCGCGCGTTGACCTCGGAGGTCC
>JBKOZM010000131.1:0-12818 GCA_046725855.1 Chloroflexota bacterium
CCGTTCCGCGACCTGTCGCGCGAGCAGCTGGAGGGTGTGCTGGACATGCTCTCCGGCCGATACCCCTCGGACGAGTTCGCCGAGCTGCGGCCACGCGTCGTCTGGGACCGATCGACCGGCGTGATCCAGTCGCGCAACGACGCCCGAGTGGTGGCCGTCACGTCTGGCGGCACCATTCCGGATCGTGGCCTGTATGGCGTCTTCCTGGCCGGCGACGAGGGCGGCAAGGGGCGGCGTGTTGGCGAGCTCGACGAGGAGATGGTGTACGAGAGCCGCGTTGGCGAGGTCTTCCTGCTGGGTGCCAGCAGCTGGCGCATCGAGGAGATCCGGCCGGACCGGGTGATCGTCACCCCCGCGCCCGGCGAGCCGGGCAAGATGCCGTTCTGGAAGGGCGACGGCATCGGGCGGCCGGTCGAGCTGGGCCGGGCGATCGGTGCCTTCCTGCGCGAGCTGGAGCCGATGCCCGCGGCCACGGCGGAGGCCCGCCTCCGCGAGGAGCACGCCCTCGACGAGCGGGCAGCCCGCAACCTGGTCGCCTACCTTGCCGAGCAGCGCGAGGCGACCGGCGTGCTGCCGACGGACAGCCAGATCGTGGTGGAGCGCTTCCGCGATGAGCTCGGCGACTGGCGCGTCTGCCTGCTCACGCCGTTCGGCGGGCGGGTCCACGCGCCATGGGCCATGGCGGTCGAGGCCCGCATGGCCGAGCGCGGACAGCCGGGCCAGGCGATCTGGACCGATGACGGCATCGCGCTGCGGCTGCCCGACGCCACCGAGGCGCCTGGCGAGGATCTCTTCCTGCTCGAGCCTGGCGAGGTGGAGGAGCAGCTGATGGCGGCGCTTGGCGGCTCCCCGCTGTTTGCGGCGCACTTCCGCGAGAACGCGGCGCGGGCCCTGCTCTTGCCGCGGCGCCGGCCTGGCCAGCGCACCCCGCTGTGGATGCAGCGGCAGCGATCGTCGGACCTGCTCACGGTGGCGAGCCGGTACGGGTCATTCCCGATCATCCTGGAGACCTACCGTGAGGTGCTGCGCGACGTCTTCGACGTGCCGGCGCTCAAGGAGCTGCTGGCCGGGATTGCCTCGCGCCAGGTGCGCGTGACGACGGTCGAGACGCGCTCCGCCTCGCCCTTTGCCTCCGGACTGCTGTTCGACTACGTCGGGACCTACATGTACGAGGGCGACGCGCCGCTCGCCGAGCGCCGCGCCCAGGCGCTGGCCCTCGACCGCGAGCTCCTGGCCGAGCTGCTCGGCGCCGACGAGCTGCGCGAGCTGCTGGACCCCGCCGCCACCAGCGACCTGGAGCTCGAGCTGCAGGCCCTGGCCGGGGGCCGTCGCCCCCGCACGGTCGACGGGGTGCACGACCTGCTGCGCCGGGTCGGCGACCTGCGGAGCGATGAAGTGGCGGCGCGCAGCGACCTCGCCGAGCCCGCGGCGGCGCTGGCCGGCCTGGAGGGCGACCGGCGCGCGGTTCGGCTGCGGCTCGCCGGCGAGGAGCGCTGGATCGCCATCGAGGACGTGGCCCGCTATCGCGACGCGCTGGGAGCCTCTCCGCCACCCGGCGTGGCGGAGACCTGGCTGGAGGCCGACTCCGCGGGACCGCCGCCGCTCGACGCCCTGCTCCTGCGCTGGGCACGCACCCATTCCCCGTTCACCGCACCCGCGCCGGCGGCCCGCTGGGGGATCGCCCCGGCTCGGGTCGCGGATCGGCTGCATGCCCTGGTCGAGGCCGGATCCCTGCTCGAGGGGGCCTTCCGGCCGGGTGGCACGGAGCGCGAGTTCGCCGAACCGGAGGTCCTCCGCTCATTGCGCCGTCGCTCGCTGGCTCGGTTGCGACGCCAGGTCGAGCCGGTGCCCGTCGAGGCGCTCGCGCGCTTCCTGCCGGCCTGGCACGGGATCGGCTCGCGCGCGAGCGGACACGACCGCCTGCTGGAGGTGGTGGGACAGCTTGAGGGCTACCCGATTCCCGCCTCGATCCTGGAACGGGACGTCCTCGCCCCTCGGGTGCGCGACTATGCCCCACGACTGCTCGATGAGCTGGGCGCGGCCGGCGAGGTGGTGTGGCTCGGCCGCGGTCCCCTGGGCCGCGACGACGGACGGGTGGCGCTCTATCGCCGCGAGCGGGCCGAGCTCCTCGCGTCGGCCGGCGCGTTCGAGCCGGCCGACCGTCCGGACGGCGCGATCCACGACGACATCCGCCGGCACCTCGAACGGCGCGGCGCCAGCTTCTTCGGCCAGCTGCGGCTGGCGGTCACCGAAGCCCGGAACGACGACGAGCTGCTCGACGCGGTATGGGATCTGGTCTGGTCCGGCGAGGTGACGAACGACACGGTTGGACCGCTGCGCGCGATCGGCCTGCCACGCTCGCGGTCGCGGAGTCCACGCGTCGGCCGGCCGGCCGGCATGGGCCCTCCCCGCGCCGCCGGCCGCTGGTCGCTGGTGGCCGACCTGATCGGGGAGGGTCGATCGCCCACCGAGCGCGGGCATGCCACAGCGCTGGCGCTCCTGGAGCGCCACGGGGTGGTGACGCGTGAGGCGGTCCTGGCTGAGGGGCTGGCGGGCGGCTTTGCATCGGTCTATCCCCTGCTGAAGGCGATGGAGGAGGCCGGCCGGGTTCGTCGCGGCTATTTCGTGGCCGGACTGGGAGCTTCGCAGTTCGCCCTGCCCGGGGCGGTCGACCGGCTGCGCGCGGCGCGCGAGTCGGAGGGCGAGGGCGGGCCGGAGGTGGTCCTGCTTGCGGCGGCCGATCCGGCGCAGGCCTACGGCGCCGCCCTGCCCTGGCCGCGAGATGAGGCAGCCGAGCGGCTGCCTCTGCAGCGCGCGGCGGGCGCGTACGTCGTGCTGGTCGACGGTGCGCCGGCGCTCTACGTCGAGCGCGGCGGGCGGGGTCTGCTGACACTCCCCGCGGCCACCGATCCGGACGTGGCCGATGCAGCCGTGGCGGCGCTGCCGAAGCTGGTCGCCGCCGGCGGGTCGCTGCGCGAGGTGCGCCTCGAGCGCGTCAACCGGCTGCCGCCTGCCGAATCACCGCTCGCCGAGCGGCTGCGCGCGTCCGGGTTCCGGCCGACCTACCGGGCCTGGGTGCTGCGCCCGGCCTGAACATCGCGGGCACAGTAATGTCCCGAAGGAACCCTGCCCGGTACCATTGATGCAATCGCAGGTCCGTGGCCCGGCTCCTCCGGGACAACCAGAAGGTTAGCGGGCGGTTAACGGGCCGCCAACCCACTTGTCCACGAAGTTCGGCGGCAAATCGCCGACTTATCCACGACCTGTCCACATCGGGCCAGTCTGAGGCGGTCGCGAGCGGTCCGCCGGGCGTCAACCGGACGAGCCGCGTCAGCGCAGGGCGATCGTCTGGCGGTATGTCGGCAGGACGGGATCCAGGCGCAGGTCTCGGCGGATCCGCTCGGCGAAGGCGCTGGCCGCATCAGGATCTCCGTGGACGATGAAGACCCGCTTCGGACGGCCGTCGACCGCATCGGTCCCGCCGGCACGCGTGAAGCTGGCCAGCCAGTCGGCGAGCTCATGCTCGTCGGCGTGGGCCGAGAAGCCGGAGATCGACAGGACGCGGCAGCGCACCAGGTATTCGACGTGGTCGATCTTGGCCGTCTTGCCACCGGTCTGCAGGTGCCGGCCCAGCGTCCCCTCGCCCTGGTAGCCGATGAAGAGCAGGGTGCAGGCGGGATCGGGCAGGAAGTCCTTGAGGTGGTGCATGATCCGGCCGCCGGTCAGCATTCCCGAACTGGCGACCACCATCAGCGGACGCGGGGCGGTCCGGATCGACTTCGACTGGTCGACCTCGTTCGTGTAGACCTCGCCGGGATAGACCAGCGGCGAGTCGCCCGAGCGCAGCAGCTCGGCCGTCTCGGCGTCGTAGGCCTCGGGATGGCGCATGTAGACGTCCGAGGCGCGCGAGGCCATCGGCGAGTCGAGGTAGAGCGGCAGATGCGGGATGCGCTCGTCTCGCAGCAGCTCGTCGAGGACCCAGACCAGCTCCTGCGTGCGACCGATGGCGAAGCTCGGCACCAGCAGGACGCCACGATCGTCGGCCACCTGACCGATGGTCTCCACCAGCTCGGCGATCGCCTTTTCGTGGGGCGCATGCTCCCGGTTGCCGTAGGTCGACTCCACGACCACGAAGTCGGCATGCGCGATCGGGGTCGGGTCGCGCAGGATGGGCGTGTCGTCGCGCCCCAGGTCGCCGGAGAAGACGATCGTGGTGGCCGCCACGGCATCGGTCATGCCGTCCGCCAGCCGCAGCTCGATGATGGCGGAGCCCAGGATGTGGCCCGCATCGTGGAACGTGGCGAAGGCGCCCGGTGCGACCTCGACCATCTCCCCGTACGTCACGGGGCGGAACTGGCGCACGGTCTGGTCCACGTCGCGCTCGTCGTAGAGCGCGGCGCGGGTCATGGTCATGCCGGTCGGCTCCGTGTGACGCAGCCGCTCCGGCATGGCCGCGTCATCCTCGACCGCGGCCGCCTCGTCCTCCAGCTCCGCGTCATGTGCGGCGGCCAGCTCCGGGTGCTTCTTCCGCCACCGGGCCTCTGCCTCGGCCTGCAGCTTGGCGGCGTCGCGCAGCACGATCTCGGCGAGATCCGCAGTGGCGGCCGTGGTGTAGATCGGACCTTGGTAGCCGGCGCGCACGAGCGCGGGGATGCGCCCGCAGTGGTCGAGATGCGCGTGGGTCAGGAGCAGGGCGTCAAGGCTGGCCGGCTCGAAGGCGAAGGCCATCCGGTTCCGGCTGACCTCCTCGGGCGCGCCCTGGAACATGCCGCAATCGACCAGCAGGCGCCGCTCGCCCGCGCTGACCAGGAACTGCGAGCCGGTGACGGTTTCCACCGCACCCAGGAAGGTGATGTCGATTCCCATGACGCCCGAGTATGGCGGGAATCGTGCCAGGGCTAGAATCACTCGCGGCATGCCCTTCCCCGTCCCGCCTCCCATCGAGCCGATGCTGGCCAAGCCAACCCCCGAGCTGCCGGTCGGCGCCGGTTGGCGCTACGAACCGAAATGGGACGGCTTCCGGGCGCTCGCCTTCCGCGATGGGGCCGAGCTCTACCTCCAGTCGCGAGACCTCAAGCCGCTGGACCGATACTTCCCGGAGCTGCTCGAGCCACTCCGCGCGGTGGGCGGGCCGAAGGCGCGCTTCGTCCTCGACGGGGAGATCGTCATCGCCCACGACGGCGGCCTCGACTTCGAGGCGCTGCTGCTGCGCATCCACCCCGCCGCTTCACGGGTGGCGATGCTGGCCGGCGAGATGCCCGCCTCATTCGTCGCCTTCGACTGCCTGGCCGAAGGGACCGATGACCTCCGCAGCGCGCCGCTCGACGAGCGGCGCGCGCGGCTCGAGAAGCTGCTGGCGGACCCGCCACCATCGGTCCTGCTGACGCCTGCCACCGCCGATCCGCTGGTGGCGCGCCGCTGGTTCGACGTCTTCGAGGGAGCTGGCCTGGACGGCGTGATCGCGAAGCGCGCCGAGCAGGGCTACGTCCCGGGCAAGCGCGAGATGGCCAAGGTCAAGCACCTGCGCACCGCCGACTGCGTGGTCGCCGGATTCCGCTGGCACAAGAACGGCCCGGGCACGCTGGTCGGCTCGCTGCTGCTTGGACTGTGGAACGACGCCGGGCAACTCCAGCACGTGGGCGTCACCTCCTCGTTCACCGCCGCGAAGCGCCACGAGCTGGTCGCGTTCCTGGAGCCGTATCGGTCCGGTGCCCTCGAGGGCCACCCCTGGCGCGAGTGGAAGGAGTGGGAGGCGGCCGCCGAGGGCAGGCGCATGCCGGGCGCCACCTCGCGCTGGAACCGAGGCAAGGACCTGTCGTGGGAGCCGCTCCGCCCCGAGCTCGTGTGCGAGGTGGCCTTCGATCACCTCCAGGGGGATCGATTCCGACACGGCACCACGTTCGTGCGCTGGCGCCCGGACAAGTCGCCCGCCTCATGCCGCTACGACCAGCTGGAGGAAACGCCGGCCGCCTTGCTGGCCGATCTGTTCGGCGGGCGCTGAGGCGCTGCCTGCCTGCGCGTCTCGTCCCCTAGCAACCGTGTTACCGGTAAGCGGTCGGCCGCGTGTTGGATCGGGCCCGCGCCGGTCCCGTCACGCTCAGGCCTCGGCTGAAGATCTGCGTACCGGCATCCCGGTGTCGCTTACCAGTAACTGGGTTACTAAATGGCTAAACGGCTCCACACAGCCCTCGGACGGGTACACTCCGACTCACCCATGCCGTCGCCTGAGGAGATGCCGCGTCCGTGACCGACCCCAACCGCGCCGTCAACGAGCTCGCCGATCGCTTCTTCGAGGGCGTCCTCGAGCGGGAGCCGATCTTCGCCACCATCCTGGGCGACGGCCGCTGGGATGACCGCCTGCCGGATCTTGGCGCGGACGGCCGCGCGGCCGAAGCGGCCGCCCTGCGCGAGACGCTCGCCGCGGCCGATGGCATCGATGGCGAGGCGCTGGATCCGGAGCAGGTCATCACCCGCGACATGCTGATCCTGGTCGCGCGCACCCACCTCGAGGCGCTCGACCAGAAGCAGTACCAGCTCGCCATCAACCACATCTGGGGCGTGCAGACCATGATGGTCAACGCCGCCCAGTACCAGATCGCCGACCGCCCCGAAGGGTTGCAGAAGCTGCTCGCCCGCTTCGCTGCCTATCCGACCGCGGTCGAGCAGTACGTCGACACCCTGCGCGAGGGCTTGACCGACGGGCGCACCGCCGCCGCCGTGCCGGTCCGCAAGCAGATCGAGCAGATCGAGCGGCTGGTGGCCCTGCCGACCGAGGAGTTCCCGGCCGTCACGCTCGCACACGTTGCCGACGACGAGGCGCGCGAGCAGGTTCGCGAGGCGACGGCCGCCCACGTCTATCCCAGCCTGCAGCGGATGCGCGACTTCCTGGCCGACGAGTACGAGCCACACGCTCGCTCGCAACCGGGCATCAGCGCCACGCCCGGCGGGGAGGAGGCGTATCGGCTCGCCATTCGGATGCAGACCACCGTCGCCACGACGCCGCAGGAGGTGCACGCCTTCGGGCTCGAGGACCTGGCGCACATCGAGGCGGAGAAGGACGAGATCGCCCGGCGGTTGGGTCAGCCGGACCGTCATGCCCTGGTCGAGGCGCTGGCGATGGATCCGGAAAACCACACCGACAGCCGCGAGCGCCTGGTCGAGCTCGCCAAGGAGCAGACGGCACGGGCCTTCGCCACGGCGCCGAGCTACTTCGGCCGGCTGCCGCGTGCCGACTGCGAGGTCAAGGCGGTCGAAGCGTATCGCGAGCGCGAGACGCCGCCGGCCTTCTACATGCAGCCCACCATCGACGGCTCGCGCCAGGGCCAGTACTACATCAACACCTACCAGCCCACGGAGCGGCAGCTCCACAAGCTGGCGGCCATCACATTCCACGAGGCCACGCCGGGGCATCACTTCCAGATCGGGATCGAGATGGAGCTGACAGGGCTACCTACCTTCCGCACGCTGGGGTCCCGCCTGGCCGGCGTCGCCTACGTCGAGGGCTGGGGGCTCTACTGCGAGCGGCTGGCTGACGAGATGGGCCTCTACCTCAGCGACCAGGAGCGCTACGGCATGCTCGACGCGCAGGCCTTCCGCGCCGCGCGACTGGTCGTCGACTCCGGGCTGCACGCGTTCGACTGGAGCCGCGAGCAGGCCATCACCTTCATGCACGAGCGCGGCTCGCTGCCGATGGTCGACGCCGAGATCGAGGTGGACCGATACACGATCTGGCCCGGCCAGGCTCTGGCCTACAAGATCGGGCAGCGCGAGATCGAGCGGGCGCGGCGCGAAGTGTCGGAGAAGATGGGCGACCGATTCGACCTGCGCACCTTCCACGACGAGGTCCTTGGCCACGGCTCGCTGCCGCTCGCCACGCTTCGCCGCGAGATCCCCGGCTGGGTCGAGGCGGCGGTGGCGGTCGGCGAGGGCGCGCGGACAATCTGACGCGGCGCCCACGGTCCATGCGCGCACCCGAGCGGATCCCGCTTGAAGGCCGATACGTCCGACTGGAGCCACTCGAGGAGCGGCATCGTGACGACCTGTTGGCGGCCGCTGCCCAGGATCCGGCGACGTTTCGCTACATGGGCTCCGACCTCTCGGTTGGTGCCGAGGCCTGGCCCGCCTACCTTGCCGACGCGCTGGAACCCGAATTCGTCGCCTGGGCGACGGTTGATCGCTCGACCGGGCGCGCGGTGGGCTCCACCCGGTTCGGCGACATCGCCCCGGCGCATGGTCGAGTGGAGATCGGCTGGACCTGGATCGCGCCGTCTCACCAGCGGACCGCAGTCAACACCGAGGCCAAGCTGCTGCAGCTGACCTACGCCTTCGACGAGCTGGGTGCGGCCCGCGTCGCCCTCAAGACCGATGGCCGGAACCTGCGCTCACAGGCCGCGATCGAGCGCCTGGGCGCCATGCGGGAGGGGGTCCTGCGCCGCCACATCCGGATGCCGGACGGCTTCATGCGCGACACGGTCTACTTCTCGATCCTTTCCGATGAGTGGCCGGCCGTGAAGGCCCGCCTCGAGGAGCGCCTTGGTGGCCCGGGTTAGCTGGGCGCAGGCGCTCGGCTGGCGAATGGAGCGCCAGCTCCTGGATCCGATTGGCAAGCTCTCCGCCGTCGAGGTGGTCAGGCGGTTGGGTGGCGTGCAGTCGCAGGTGGCGTCGTCCGCTGAGCTGGCGATCCGCGTCCGGCGCCAGGCGTCGCGGCCGGAGGATGTGAGCCGCGCCCTGGCGGAGGGCCGTCTCATCAAGACCTGGGCGATGCGCGGTGCCCTCCACCTCCTCACGCCCGAGGAGGGTGGCGCATTCCTGTCGATGATGGCGACCGGGAAGTCCTGGGAGCTGCCGAGCTGGCAGCGCTACTTCGGCATGCAGACGAAGGACTGGGATGGGTTCCGTGCCGCGGTCCGCGAGGCGCTCGCCGGCCCGCCCCTCACCCGGGAGGACCTCATCGCCGCGATCCTGGCCCGCCCAAAGCTGAAGCACCTGGGCCACGAGCTGCGATCGGGCTGGGGCACGCTCTTCAAGCCACTGGCCTGGCGGGGCGAGCTGTGCCATGGGCCGAGCCAGGGCAATCGCGTGACCTTCACGCGGCCGGACGTCGTCAGCATGAAATGGGCCGGCGTGCCAGAGCCGGATGACGCGGCACCGACCGTGATCCTGGCCTACCTCGCCGCCTATGGCCCGGCCACGACCGATCACCTGCGCAACTGGCTGGCCCGTGGGCACATCAGCGTCCGGCGGCTGCGCGCCTGGGTCGCCGCGGTGCGAGATCAGCTGGCCGAGGTCGAGGTCGACGGGGAGCCGCACTGGATCCGCGCCGAGGATGTCGACGAGCTCGCAGCCGCCAAGCCCAGCAGCGCCGTCCGGCTGATCCCTGGCTTCGACGCGTACGTCCTCGGCCCCGGCACGGAGGATGGCCACGTCACGCCGGCGGCGCGGCGGTCGGCCGTCAGCAGGCAGGCCGGCTGGATCTCGCCGGTCGTGGTGGGCGGCGGCGTTGTGCGCGGCACCTGGGAGCTGGACGGATCTCAGGTTCGCGTCTCGTGGTTCGGCGAGGCCGGCAGGGTCCCGCGCAGCGCCCTGAAGGAGGAAGTCGCAAGGCTGTCGCGGATCGTCGGACGGGATCTCATCCCTGAGGTGTCGACGGTCTAGTTGCCGAGGCGCCTACGATGCGCCGATGACCAAGGGTCGACTCGAGGCATTCAGCGACGGGGTGTTCGCGATCATCATCACGATCATGGTGCTCGAGCTGGTGCCGCCCGAGGGGTCCACGGTCGAGAGCCTCGGGCCCCTGTGGCCAACCTTCCTCGCCTACCTGCTGAGCTTTGCCCTGCTCGGCACGTGGTGGGCCAATCACCATCACCTGCTGCACGCCGCCAAGACGGTCAACGGCCTGGTGCTGTGGGCCAATCTGCACCTGCTCTTCTGGATCTCGCTCTTCCCGTTCGGGACGGCCTGGATCGGCGATACGAAGTTCGCGCCGATCCCGGTGGCCGCCTACGGCGTGCTCCTGTCGTTGGCTGGCACCGCGTACTACCTCCTGGTCCGCGCGCTGATTCGCACCCCCGGACAGTCGCCTGCCCTGGCCGCCGCCATTGGGCGAGATCTCAAGGGCAAGGCCTCGACGGTGCTGTTCCTGGTGGCGATCCCGATCGCGCTCGCCGCTCCGGCGCTGGCGCTGGCGATCTACGCCGGGGTGGTGATGCTGTGGATCGTGCCTGATCGCCGGATGGAGCGCGCCCTGGCGCAGTGACCCTTCGCTACGGCCCGCCGCGCCACTCGGCGGCCGGGTCGTAGTCGGGATCGGGCGGCTCCTCGGGTGGACGATCGGCTTCCGGCACGTGGCGCAGGTTGACGCGGACGCGATACCACAGCGACGAGCGGCCTCGCATGCCGTCGACCAGCACGTCGTCCACGGCGAGGTGCTTCGCGGCCTTTGGGTGGCGTTCCTTCCATCGGTCCAGGCCGGCCAGCGCGTCCGGCTTTGCCTTGGCCTGGCTGATGACGATCAGCGGTTGGGACGAGCGGCGACGGCCGGTCGGGGCGACGGTGCCGTCCGCCCGGCGCAGCGATGCCGAGGGCGTGGGCGGTGCCACCGACCCGAGGCGGCCGCGCGGTGCGGTTGGGTCGGTGGGTGGGCGCGGGTCGGGACGCCGCGCGCGCGACGGCTGGACGCGTGGCGGCTCACCCGGCTGCTTCGCATAGTTCGGCGGCCAGGGGGCGTCACCCAGGCCCTCGGCCTCGTGGAAGGCGGATAGCCCCAGCAGGCCCTGGAGCGAGCCGGGCGCGTCGTCGATGCCGGCCCCCACGTCGCCGAGGCGGGCGTATCGGTCCTGCATGCTCGTCAGGGTGAAGTCCCCGAGCTCGGCATCTGGCACCTCGTCCCACGTCAGCGGCGCCGAGACCTGGGCATTCGGCACCGGCCGCACGGAATAGACCGATGCCACCGTCCGGTCCTTGGCGTTCTGGTTGTAGTCGAGGAAGACGCCGTGGCGCTCCTCCTTCCACCACTTGCTGGTGGCGAGCTGCGGGGCGCGGCGCTCCACCTCGCGGGCGAGGGCGAGCGCCGCGCGACGGACCTCGCTGAAGCCCCAGCGCCGCTCGATCCGGGCGTAGACGTGCATGCCCCGCGAGCCCGACGTCTTCGGCCAGCCGGTCAGGCCGTGGTCGGCCAGCACGTCCCTGGTGATCAAGGCCACCGAACGCACGTCGGCCCATGGGACGCCTGGACCGGGATCGAGGTCGACCCGCAGCTCGTCGGGGTGCTCGAGGTCATCGGCCCGCGTGGGGTGGGGATTCAGGTCGATGCAGCCCAGGTTGATGACCCAGGCCAATGCGGCAGCATTCGAGACGACCACCTCGTCGGCCGTGCGGCCCGAAGGGAACGAGAGCTCGACGGTCCGGACGTAGGGCGGAACCGAGGCCGGGGCGCGCTTTTGGAAGAAGGCCTCGCCGGTGGCGCCGTTCACGAAGCGCTTGAGGGCCATGGGGCGGTCCATCACGCCGCGCAGGGCGCCGTCAGCCACGGCCAGGTAGTAGTTGACGAGGTCCAGCTTGGTCAGCCCCGGCTCCGGGAAGAAGACCTTCGACGGGTTGGTGACGGTCACCTCTTCGCCACCAACCTCGAGCACGACCGACGCGTCCCTTGGCACCGGATGAGGGTAGCCTTTCCGGCACGTCGCATGCGGAGCCCGTCAGGCTGATGCTCGATCGACCCAAGCGCCTGGTGCGCGACCTCGACGCGTGGACCACCCGGCATCGCTTCACGCGGGTGGCGCGGCGCGCATTCGTCGGCTTCATCGAGCACGAGGTGCCGGCCAATGCCGGCAGCATGGCCTACTTCGGGATCCTCTCCATGTTCCAGCTGCTGGTGCTGGGCGTGGTGGTGCTCAGCTATGTCGTGGGCGAGGGAGATGCGCGGCGCTTCGTGATCGATCAGGTGCAGGCCGGCTCGCCCATCGACCCCAAGACGGTTGGCGCGGTGATCGACGCGGTCATCGAGTCGCGCGGCGGGATCAGCCTGTTCGGCCTCATCTTCTTGGTGTGGGGCGCGCTGGGAATCTTCTCGGCCGTGAACAAGGGCATCAGCCGCGCATTCGCGGTTTCGACGCCACGTCCGTTCCTGCAGGATCAGCTGCTGGGGCTGACGCTGATGGTCATCACCGGCTTGCTGGGCGTGACGTCGGTGGCGATCGGGATCGTGACCGGCATCCTGCAAGAGGCGGCCGGCGGCGTGAGCGCCGTGCCGGGCGGGGAGTGGGCGCTGGGCGCCATCGGCTTCATCGTCCCGTTGGTGCTGATCTTCATCGCCTTCGCGGTCCTGTATCGGATCGTGCCGAACCGGCGGGTGACCGTCGCGGAAGTGTTGCCCGGGGCGCTGGTGGCCGCGGTGTTGTGGACCGTGCTGCGCATTGGGTTCACCTGGTACGCGACCAGCATCGCCCGCTACGACACCGCCTTTGGACCCATCTCCGCCGGCATCTCGTTGCTCGTCTTCCTCTACTTCGCCTCCCTGGTCCTGCTGTTCGGCGCCGAGGTGGCGCGCGCTACCGTGCTCGAGGACGAGGAAGCTGCGCTGGCTGCGGAACGCCTCGACGCCGAGCGCCGTGAGGTCGCCGACCTGGCGCCGCCCGAGGCGGATCGTACGGCGGCGCCCGCTGAGGAGCGGCCGCTGCCGGGCTGGGCGATGGCGCTGGGCGGTGCTGTGGCCGGAGCGCTCGTGCGCCGCCTGTCACGCCGAGGGAGAGACGATCAGCGCCCCTGAGACGCCCGCGTCAATGTGGATAAGTGACCCTGCTGCTGGGTTCGTCGTGCTC
>JBKOZM010000132.1:0-5439 GCA_046725855.1 Chloroflexota bacterium
TCACCACCCTGCTGGCTGCGGTCATGATCGGGGTCCTGATCAGCGCCTTCGCGGCCGCCGCAGCCCGTGCCTTCGCCGAGGCGAGCCGGCGCATCGCGGGGGTGACGGGGCGGCGCCGGCTGGCGGTCGCCGCGGCGGGGCTGGTCCTGGCGGCAGCCGCGCTCCTGCCGGCCGGCTCGCTGGCCACGCTCTACGCGGAGCGCGACCAGAGCGCCAATCGGGACGCCGACCGGTGGGTGGCGTCCGTGTTCCAGGCACTGCCGCAGGACTCCGTGATCATCAGCTGGTGGAGCTACAGCACCCCGCTGTGGTACCACCGCTGGGTGCTCGGCGAGCGGCCGGACGTCAAGATCATCGACGAGCGGAACATCCTCGACAACGGGTACGGTACGATCGACATCGCCATCGAATCCTTCCTCGGCCGGCGACCGGTCTTCGTGGTGCCGCCCTTCTGGGAGATCGACCACATCCTCGGCGTCTGGGAGACGACCAGCGTCTCCGCCTACCCCGGCTACACCGACCTGCTCCGCATCGAGGGACACTAGTGACCGATGCCACCTCGGCTCGTCCACGGCTCACCTTCTTCTTCCCCGCCTACAACGAGCAGGAGAACGTGGAGCGCACCGTGGAGCTGGCGCTGCAGCAGATCGCGCCCCTGGTCGACGGGTCGCTTGAGGTCCTGATCGTCGACGACGGCTCGTCGGATCGCACGCCGGAGCTGGCCGATGCGCTGGCCGCCGCCGACTCGCGGGTGCGCGTCCATCATCAGCCCAACCGCGGCTACGGCGGGGCCGTCAAGGCCGGCTTCGGCAACGCCAGCGGTGAGCTGATCTGCTTCTCGGACGGCGACCTGCAGTTCGACCTGCGCGAGATGAGCCGCCTCCTCGACCGACTGGACGAGGGCGAGGCCGCGCTCGGCGGGGTGATCGGCTATCGCATCAAGCGCCGCGACCCGTTCCACCGCATCTTCATCGCCAAGACCTACAACGCCATCGTGTCGATCGCCTTCGGGCTGCGCGTCCGCGACATCGACTGCGCCATGAAGCTGTTCCGGCGTGAGCTGTTCGACGGCCTGCGGCTGGATGCGGAGGGCCCGTTCCTGTCGGCCGAGCTGCTCATCAAGCTGCGCGCGCGCGGGGTGCGCTTCGCGCAGGTGGGGGTGAACCACTTCCCGCGGGCGGCCGGCACCAACACGGGCGCGAGCTTCAAGAAGATCCTGCGCACCTTCCGCGACCTGGCCCGGCTGCGCTGGGCGCTGTGGACTGACCGCGAGCGCGTGCTCGGCAGCGGGACCGGACGCGTCTCCTAGGGAGCCTGCTCCTCCGCCGGCGGGCTCTCGCCGCCGCCCAGGTCGACGTCGAGCGAGTTCACGAACTCGCGGAACACGGCCAGTTTCTCGTCGGAGGGCTCGCCGTCCTCGTGATCGGGCTCGACGCCCGCTTCGTCCAGCACCCGCTCGTCGACGTAGATCGTCGAGCCGGTGCGCACCGCCAGCGCGATGGCATCGCTGGTGCGCGAGTCGATCTCGGTCTCAGTGCCATCGGCCATCTCGAGGTAGAGCCGCGCGTGGAACGTCCCGTCGGTGACGTGGGTGACCACCACCCGACTGATGCTCGAGTTCAGGGCGCCCAGCACGCTGACCAGCAGGTCGTGAGTGAGCGGTCGCTCGGCGGTCAGGCCCTGCAGGCGCATGGCGATGGCGTTGGCCTCGGATGGACCGATCCAGATCGGCAGGTAGCGGTCTCGCTCCGACTCCTTGAGGATCACCACGTGCTGGCTGGAGAGCATGTGCACCCGCACGCTCTCGACGATCATCTCGATGAGCCGGACCCGGCCGTACGGCTGCTCGCCCATGGACCGATTCTAGTGGAGGCTACTCGAGGACGACGCGGACGACCGATTCGGGCGTGAGCAGCACGGCCACCGGCGGACCATCGGCCACCGAGGCGACGCTCATCGCGATCACGCCGTCCAGCAGGCCAGCTGTCGGACCCAGCCGCGGCGCCAGCCATTGGCGCACGAACGAGCCGTCGGCACGCTGGAAGGCGAGGATCCGCTCGTTGGCTGCGTCGTAGACGTAGAACAGCTCGCGGTCGCCGACGGTGGCGCCGTCGAGCAGCCGGTAGTCGAGCTGCGGCCGCACCTCGGCGTCCGGCGGCGGGTCGAGCGAGTAGTCGGCCTGGGGCTGCGGCGTCCCGAAGTTGACGCGCGTCACCGTCCCGGCCTGGAGGAGCCACAGGTTGGCGTCGACGAACAGGTCGCGCGCCTCGGCGGCCGGCAGGTCCGGCTCGTCGACCAGGAAGGGCTCCGGGCCGCCGGGATACACCACCGGCACCACGTTCGCCGGCGACCACTTGTGCACCGCGCCGCTGCCGGCGTCGACCAGGTACAGGTTGAAGATCTCGAGCGGCGGCCGATGCTGCAGCGCCGCGAGCAGGTGGCTGGCCGGCGCGACCGCGTCGAGGCCTGGCAGGGTCAGCGGCCGCGGCTCCTGCTCCTGCAGGTCGAAGCGCCAGGCCTGTCGCTGCCGATCGACGAGGACCACGTCAGTGGCCGCAGTCGCGATCAGCCACGGGGCTCCGGCGGTCCTGGCGCCGAGCACCTGCCCGGCACGGAACACCACCCGCAGCTCCCCATTCAGCGGATCGACCCGGATGACGCGGCCGCGGCCGGTATCGGTCACCCACAGCGAGCCGTCGCTCGCCACCGCCATGTCGAGCGGATCGAGGTCCTTGAAGGCGGCTGCCAGGTTGGCGACGACGGTCGCCTCGCGGATCCTCGCCACCACGTAGATCTCGTCGAGCCCGGCGTCGACGCGCGTGCGCAGGCGTTCGAGCGCGGCGGGCTGGATCCCCGCGCCGGCGGCGCGCTGTAGGGCCGCGAACGCGCTGTTCAACAGCTCCTTGGCCGACTCCGGCGCGCGATCGATGAGGTCGAGGCCGTCGACCCGCGCCGCCACCTGGGCGACGAGCGCGTGTGCCTCCTCGATCGCCGCGCGCGCCACCTCGGTGCGCGGGATCGCCTCCGCCGGCTTGGCGCTGGGCAGGCTGGCCACCGTCGATCCGGCGGCCAGCATGCCGGCCACCGCCACCATCCCGACCAGCCCGATCCGGCGCCGGCGCCCCTCCTCCACCACCGCCGTGCGCAGGATCTGGCGCGGATATTCCGGCCGCCGCCGGGGCACGAACGCGAACAGGATGTTGAACGCGTACAGCACCCCACGGCCGATGGCCGCCTGGCCGGCCGCAATGCCGTCCCCCAGCCGATGGAGCAGGTGGCCGATAGCGTCCGCCAGCGGCACCGGGCTCTGGTCGGGCAGGCCGGCGAGCGGCTCCGCCGGACGAACGGGCTCCAGTTGGTGCGTGGTGGCGGTGACCGGCAGGGCGGTGATCTCGACGGCCAGGATCCCGTCCGAGCCGCGGCCGCCCCGAATCTGGAAGAGCTGCTCCAGGTGCTCCACCGCCGCGGCGGGCCGCAGGCCGCCGAGGGCGTGCTTCAGCTCCTCGACGCCCACCACCTGGGCCAGGTTGCGGCTGACCAGCGCCAGCCGGTCGTCGGGCGCCAGCTCGCCCTGCCAGGTATAGGGCTGGATTTCCAGCGCCTCGCCCAGCGTGGCGGCCACCCGTCGCTCGCGGATGCGCGGATCCTCCTCGTGGACGGCGGGAGGTGGCGGCAGCTCGTACATGCGGCCGGCGCGCAGGATGACGGCGGCGGCCGGTCCCAGCTTCGCGACGTGCGCCTCGCGGCCGCGGACGGCCATCGCCGCCACGCTCACGCCGCCACGCCGCGGGATCCCCAGCCGGCCACGCTGGTGATACAGGCGCCGGTTGGCGTTGGCCAGCGCCTTGCCCAGCGCGCCCAAGGCGCCCGCCGACAGGTCGTAGTAGTAGTCGCGCTCCACCTGGGACAGCGCTTCGGCGGCTGCGCGCGCCAGCGCGGGCTCGTTGCCCGTCACCTGGGCGAGCAGGAAGAGGCTGCCCTTGGTGCGGGCCAGCGCGCCGACCGCCGGCTCGTGGAAGCGGACGACGTCGAGCGCGCCGGCGAGGCGGTCCTCGGGGGCCGGCAGGCCGATCCGGGTTGCCAGGCGATTGCTCATCGGTCAGGCGGCGCAGGCTCGAGCGGGGATGGGATCGGTGTCAGTCGCGCTCGATTATAGGGAGCGCTCTCCGCGACCATGACCAACCGAAATGGCCAGTCCGCGCAGCACGATGGTCGCCCCGGGACGACCCCGCATGCGCTGGTTCACGGCGTGGGTCAGCGCCTCGGCCCGCAGGGTCAGCTCCTGCGCCAGGATCGGCTCGGAGGCCTCGACCTGGGCCGTCCCCGCGCTGACGCCGAGCAGGCGACTGCTCAGGCCACCCCGCGCCAGCCCGGCGTCGGCCACGGTCTCCTGCCAGGCCAGGCGGACCTGCGCCAGGGCCAGCGCTTCCGCGGCCCCAGGCCCCATGCACGCCAGCAGGGCGCGCTGCACCGCGGCGCCCGCCTCCTCCGCGTTGGGCATGGGGCTCAGGCCACTCGCGGCGCGAGGCTCAGCCGGCCGCCGCCCACCTGCCAGGTCGATACGCCGCGACGCCGCGCCGGCGGCAGCGAGGCGAGGTCGGCGGTCGTCACCAGCACCTGGCCGCGATCCAGCAGCAGCTCGAGCGTGCGCTCGGACCGAGCCGCGTCGAGCTCGCTGAAGATGTCGTCCAGCAGGACGATCGGGGTCGGCGCCCCGTCGTCGGCCAGCAGGTCGCGCTCCGCCAGCTTCATGGCAAGGATGATCGTGCGCTGCTGGCCGCGGCTGGCGTGCGCCGCCACGTCCCGCCCACCCAGCTCGACGCGCAGGTCGTCGCGCTGCGGCCCCACCAGGCTGACGCCGTTCCAGAGCTCCTTCTGCCGCGCGCCGGCGATCCGCCGCCGGAAGGCGAGCTCCAGCTCCTCGGACGGGGTGGCGGCGGCGGACTGCGGGTCGGCCGGTCGGTCCGGCCATGCATCCTTGAGCGTGTCCGCATAGGCCAGCTGCACCCGATCCCCACGCTCATCGGGCGGCGCCACCGCGTCGTGAAGGGCGGGGATCCGGGCGTCCAGCTGCGCCACCAGCGCCAGCCGCGAGGCCATGACCTTGGCACCCACGCTGGCCAGCTGCTCGTCCCAGAAGAGCAGCTCGTCGACGGATGCCTCCTCGCGGCGGATCGCCCGCAGCAGCGCGTTGCGCTGGGCCAGCACCCGCGCCAGCTCGGCCAGATCGTGCGCGGCGCGGCGCTCGCTCTGGGCCAGGATCGCTTCCAGGAAGCGGCGTCGCTCGCCCGGAGAGCCGACCAGGAGGAGCATCTCCTCGGGTCGAAACAGGACAGCGCGCGCCGTTTCGCCCAGCGACGCGCTGCGCCGCGGCAGGCCGTTGACGGTCAGCCGCTTGCGGAGCTCGGGCCCGCTGCCCTCGCCGGGCAGCAGCAGCTC
>JBKOZM010000133.1:0-4926 GCA_046725855.1 Chloroflexota bacterium
CGCCTCTCGGTCGGGATCGAGGCGGCCGACGACCTGATCGGCGACCTGCAGCAGGCGTTCGCCGCAGCCGGAGTCGCCGGCGGGTGAGCGCCGAGCGGCCCAAGCTGCCCGACGACGGCCCGACCGAGCTGGTCGAGGGCCGCGACGGGGAGCTGGTCGAACGACTGGCGACCGGCACCGCCACGCTCTTGCTCATCTGGCTGGTGGGTATCGGGTCGGCCAGCGCCCTGCTGGCGGCCTGGGTCTTTGCGGCGGTCATCCTGGGGCAGCGCCTGGGCCCCGCCGACCTGCTGAGCGGGACCGGCTTCTACGTGGCCCTGGTCGGCGCGTCCGGGCCGACCATCCTGTGGCTGGCGGGTCGGGCGCAGGACCACGGGCTGGGCTGGTTCCTGCTGACCGCGGCCAAGATCGGCCTGGCCATGATCGGTGGGACGATCCTGATCGCCGCCATCGGGTCGCTGCTGCTCGGCTCGAGCATCGGTCCAGGCGCCCTCCCGGCGGTGGGCCTGCTCACCACCCTGGCCCTGGCCATGTCGGTCCTGTGGGCACTGGCCACCTGGTCGGCCGACCGCTACATCGCCCGCGCGCGCGTGGAGTCGCCGCCGGACGCCTGAAGGCGCCTAGACGTCGTACGTCTTCAGCGGCTCAGCGACCTCCAGCGGCCCGGAGTAGACAGCCCGCGCCTCGCCAAGGGCCCAGCTGCCGTCATCGTTGTTGAGCGGGATGTGGGTCAACAGCACCCGCTTGGCGTGGGAGTTGTGCGCCACCAGCGCCGCCTCCGACGGCAGGAGGTGGCCGCGGCTCTGCGGGGCGGGGTCGTCCTCCTGCAGCGAGCGCAGGCCGGCCTCGCACAGGAACAGGTCCGAGGTGTCGGCCAGGCGTGGCAGCGCCGGGCACGGGCCGGCATCGGCCGAGTAGGCCAGGATGCGATCCGGATCCTCGTCGACTCCGCGAGCGGAGATACGGAAGCCCCAGGTGCGCACGTAATGCTGCGTCTCGTCCGGCTCCAGCCGCAGGCTGCCGACCTCGATGGGGCGCTTCCCGTCGTGCTCGACGAAGATGAAGCTCTTGTCGAAGAAGTTGGCGTAGCCGGCGCCCAGCGCCAGCTCCGCCAGCTGAGCCTGTGACCCGGGCGGCACGATGACCAGCAGCCGGTGCTTGGCGACGTCGATCCACGGGTAGGAATAGCGCAGCGTCACCAGGTCCAGGCAGTGGTCGGTGTGCATGTGCGAGATGACCACCGCATCGAGCTCATCGGGCGTGTTGCGCCGCAGCAGCTGGGCCACCACGCCGGGTCCCACGTCCAGCAGCACGCGTGACCCGCCGCCCTCAACCAGATACCCGGCGCACGCTTCGCCAGGGTTGGGTCGGGCCGGGCTGCGGCCCAGGATGGTCAGGCGCATGTGCGCGTAGTTATGACCGATCGGGCGCGAACGCGTCTGTCCGAAATGCGACTAGCGCTGCGCGATGGGCCGGTAGTCCCGCTGCGTCGCACCGACGTAGATCTGCCGCGGCCGGCCGATCTTCGTCTCCTTCGACGCGATCATCTCGCGCCACTGCGCGATCCAGCCGGGCAGCCGACCGATGGCGAAGCAGTTGGTGAACATGTTCTTCGGGAAGCCGATGGCGTGGTAGATCAGGCCCGAGTAGAAGTCGACGTTCGCGTACAGCTTGCGCTGCACGAAGTACTCGTCGTGGATCGCGATCTCCTCCAGCCGCTTGGCGACCTCGAACAGCTCGCCATCGGCTCCAGTGGCGGCCAGCACCCGATCCGCCGCGGCCTTGATGATGGTGGCGCGCGGGTCGAAGTTCTTGTAGACCCGGTGGCCGAATCCGGGCAGCTTAAACTTCGAACCGGGATCCTTGGCCCGGTCGACCCACTTCTGGACGTCGCCGCCATCGGCCACGATCCGCTCCAGGGTGCGGATCACCGCCTCGTTGGCGCCACCATGCAGCGGTCCCCACAGGGCGGAGATGCCGGCGCTGATCGAGGCGTAGAGGTTGGCGTGCGCGCTGCCCACCATGCGCACCGTGGCCGTCGAGCAGTTCTGCTCGTGGTCCGCGTGCAGGATGAGGAGCAGGTCCAGCGCCTCGGCGACCTCGGGCTGGACCTCGTAGTCCTCCGACGGGACGGCGAACATCATGTGCAGCAGGTTGGCCGCGTAGCCGAGGTCGTTGCGCGGGTAGACGTAGGGCTGACCGATCGCCTTCTTGAACGACCAGGCGGCCAGGGTCGGCAGCTTGGCGATCAGCCGCATGGTCGTCAGCTCGACCGCGTCGGCGTCCGTGATCTCGTGGCTGTCGGGGTAGAAGGTGCTCATCCCAACCGTCCCGGAGGCGAGCACCGCCATCGGGTGGGCGTCGTGCGGGAAGGAGTCGAAGAAATGCCGCATCTCCTCGCGGATCAGGGTGTGGTGCGTGATCTCGGCCTGGAACCGGTCGAGCTCCTCACGGGTCGGGAGCTCGCCGTAGATGAGCAGGTAGGCGACCTCCAGGAAGCTGCTCTGCTCCGCAAGCTGCTCGATCGGGTAGCCCCGATAGAGGAGCACGCCCTGGTCGCCATCGACGAAGGTGATGGCCGATGTGCAGGAGCCCGTGTTGGCGTAGCCGGTGTCCATCGTGATCAGCCCGGTCTCGGTCCGGAGCCTGGCGATGTCGACCGCGGCCTCGTCCTCGGTGCCGCGAATGACCGGCAGCTCCAGCGAGCGGTCACCGAAGGTCAGCGAGGCGGTATCGGCCTTGACAGCTGTCTGGTTCGTCATCGGATCAGGTCCTTCACTGCCTCGCGTTCCTCGACGAGCTCATCGCACGTCGCGTCGATCTTGCCCTGTGCCCACGGGCCGTGCTCGATGCCCTGGACGATCTCCACCGTTCCGGGGGCGGTGGCGCGCAGGGGATAGCCAAACACGAGTCCCTCCGGGATGCCATAGCCAGATCCGTCATCCGGCGCCGGGACCGCCGCCGAGAAGATCTCGCCGCTCGGCTGGCTGATGTTGCGGACTGTGTCGACCACCGCGTTCGCGGCGGACGCGGCGCTCGATTGCCCGCGCGCCTCGATGATCGCGGCCCCGCGCTGTTGCACGGTGGTGATGAACTCGCCCTGCAGCCAGTCCTCGTCGGCGATCACCTCCGGCGCGGGCCGCCCGTCGATGGTGGCGTGGTACGCATCGGGGAACTGCGTGGACGAGTGGTTG
Source organism: Chloroflexota bacterium (assembly GCA_046725855.1). Lineage (GTDB taxonomy): Bacteria > Chloroflexota > Limnocylindria > QHBO01 > QHBO01 > DASQFY01. The sequence goes on from JBKOZM010000133.1 coordinate 3,195, forward strand.
CCCCAGATGGCCAGGTCGCGCACCTTCTCCACCTCCACGCCGGCGCGCTTCGCGAGCTGCCCCCGGCCGCGATTCTCGTCCAGCATGGTCATGGCGAACCATCGGTCCCGACCGATGCGTGGGGCGTTGGCGGCCGCGATCAGGCAGTTGGTGTTGCACGGGTTGCCCACCACCAGGACCCGGACGTCGTCAGCCGCAGCGGCGTCGAGGGCTTTGCCCTGTCCGGTGAAGATCCCGCCGTTGATGGTCAGCAGGTCCTTGCGCTCCATCCCCGCCTTGCGCGGCACGGCGCCGACCAGCAGGGCCCAGTTCACGTCGGCGAACGCCTCCTCGGCGCTCGCGGTCCTGACGACGCGGCGCAGGAGCGGAAAGGCGCAGTCCTCGAGCTCCATGGCCACGCCCTCGAGGGCGGGGAGCGCCGCCTCCAGCTCGAGCAGCTGCAGGTCGAGGGTCGTGCGGGGGCCGAACATCTGGCCCGATGCGATCCGGAACAGGAGCGCGTAGCCGATCTGTCCGGCGGCGCCGGTGACGGCCACCCTGACGTGCGAATCGGGCATCGGATCGAGTGTAGCGCAGCCGCCGCCGTCCGCCGGGGCCGTGGTCCGGGTCACCGGCCGGATCAACGGCTCGTCAAGGCCCGATCAATGTCCACCTTGGGGACGCGTTGTGGATAAGTCGCGGAGTCCCGGGCAAAGTCGGGGATAAGGGGGCTTGTGGGCGGCGGGCGGCCGCCCACATACTCGGGTTGTCCCGAAGGGGCAGCCAACGGCACCAGAGATTGCATCAACGGTCCGGCGGCGGTTCCTTCGGGACATTTCGTTGCCCGTCGCGCTGCCCTCAGTCCTCGGCCAGCACGGCCGCCAGGCGATCCCAGGTCTCGATGGCGCCGCCCACCATGCCGGTCGCGAGCGCGCCCTCGATGGCCTCGGCCGAGCCCATGTGGCCGATCGAGGTCACTTTCGTCTTGCCGTCGACGTCCTCGAAGATGAAGGTCTCCGGTCCACCCTGCGGGCCGATCCCCTCCACGTCGAACATGAACGTCCACTTGAACCCGCTGGGCGGCGTCACCTCCAGGTACTCGCCGTAGAACGTCACGTCCTCGCGATCGGGCCCTTGGCTGACGTAGCGCCAGGTGCCGCCCGGCCGGACGTCCATCTCGGCCACCGTCGTGGTCGTGCCTTTGGGACCCCACCAGCGCGGGATGAGCTCCGGATCGGTGAACGCCTTCCACACCCGCTCCCGTGGGGCGTCGAAGGTCCGCTCGAATACCAGGTCGCCACCCACCGAGTAGATGGCGGTCGTGTCGGTGCTACCGCGGTCGATTCTGGTCGGGGTCATCGTCGTCTCCATGGTCGTGCTCCTGTCTGGCCTGTACGTCGCGGAGATAGGCGTCCAACCGTTCGAAGCTCTCCTCCCAGTGGCGTCGGTATTGCCCCACCCAGTTGGCCACCTCGCGCAGCGGCCCGGCCTGCAGCCGCCGTGGCCGCCATTGGGCCTGCCGCCCCTGCTCGATGAGCCCCGCCCGCTCGAGCACGCGTAGGTGCTTGGAGATTGCCGGCTGGCTCATGTCGAACGGCGCGGCGAGGTCCTTGACCGATGCCTCGCCAGCGGCGAGGCGGGCCAGGATCGCCCGCCGCGTCGGGTCGGCGAGAGCGGCGAACGTGACGCTGAGGGGGTCTGGCTGCTGCATGTCCATCACTAGGTGGTTATATAACCTAGTGGTACTATACAC
>JBKOZM010000134.1:0-3149 GCA_046725855.1 Chloroflexota bacterium
GACGCTCATCCACCAGGCGGTGGTTCGCCAGCTGGCCGGCCGCCGCGTCGGCGCGGCCGACACGCTGACCCGCGGCCAGGTCACCGGCGGCGGTCGCAAGCCGTGGCGCCAGAAGGGGACGGGACGGTCCCGCCAGGGCAGCCGCACCGCGCCGCAGTGGAACGGTGGCGGCGTCGTGTTCGGACCGCATCCGCGCGACTACGAGCAGAAGCTGAACGCCAAGATGCGGCGCGCCGCGCTGCAGGCCGTGCTCAGCACCAAGGCCGCCGACGGGGCGCTGCGCGTGGTCGAGGGCTTCGGGCTGGATGAGATCAAGACGCGGCCCTTCAGCGAGCGCCTGGCCGCCTGGAAGGCGGAGGGCAAGGTGCTGGTGGTGCTGCCCGTCCGGGACCATGTCGTCGAGCGATCGTGCCGCAACCTGCGCGAGGTGCGGGTCATCCTGGCCGACAGCCTGAACGTCATCGACCTGCTCGAGGCGGACACGATCGTGTTCACCCGCGACGCGCTGACCCGCGCCCAGGAGGTGTATGCATGACCGCCGTCAGCCAGTCCGACATCCTGCTGCGTCCGGTCATCAGCGAGAAGAGCGTGGCCGAGACGGAGCGCAACAACTACACGTTCGCCGTCGCGCGCAGCGCGAACAAGTTCCAGATCAAGGCGGCCGTCGAGGCCGAGTTCAACGTCAACGTGCTCGGCGTGCGGGTCATGAGCGTCAAGCCCAAGCAGAAGCGCCGTGGCCGCCGGCAGATGGGCACCGTCCCTGGCTGGCGCAAGGCGGTGGTGACGATCGCGGCCGGCCAGAAGATCGAGCTCTTCGAGGCGGTGTAGGACCATGCCACTTCGCAACTACCGACCCACCAGCCCAGGCATGCGGCAGATGACCCGCTCGACGTTCGAGGAGGTCACCCACGACGAGCCGCACCGGCCGCTCACCGAGCGGCTCGTGTCGAAGGCCGGCCGCAACAGCCAGGGCAAGCTGACCGTGCGCCACCAGGGCGGCGGCCACAAGCGGCTGTACCGCGTCATCGACTGGAAGCGGGACAAGCACGGCGTGCCGGCCAGGATCGCCACCGTCGAGTACGACCCAAACCGATCGGCGCGCATCGCCCTGCTGCACTACGCCGACGGCGAGAAGCGCTACATGCTGCTGCCGCACGGCCTGGGCGTGGGCGACACGGTCACCTCCGGCCCCGACATCGAGGCGCGGGTCGGCAACGCCCTGCCGCTGTCGCGGATCCCGCTGGGCACCCAGATCCACAACGTCGAGCTGGTGGCGGGTCGGGGCGGCCAGATCGTGCGCTCGGCCGGCAGCGCCGCGCAGCTCCTCGCCAAGGAGGGTCAGATGGCCACCATCCGCCTCCCCAGCGGCGAGGTGCGCCGGGTGAGGGCCGACTGCATGGCCACGGTGGGGCAGGTCAGCAACCTCGATCACGAGAACCAGAACATCGGCAAGGCTGGGCGCAGCCGGCACCTCGGCCGGCGGCCGCAGGTGCGCGGCGTGGTGATGAACCCGCGGGACCACCCGCACGGTGGCGGCGAGGGCAAGTCGCCCACCGGCATGCCGCCCAAGACGCCGTGGGGCAAGCCGGCCATGGGCCTGCGCACCCGAAAGAGCAAGACGACCGGCAAGAACATCGTCCGCCGTCGCTATGGGCGGGGTTAGGAGAGCGCGATGAGTCGTTCCGTCAAGAAGGGACCATTTGTCGACGCGCGCCTGCTCGGCCGCATCGACGAGATGAACAAGCGCAACGAGCGCAAGGTGCTGAAGACCTGGTCGCGGGCCAGCGTGGTCTTCCCGGCCATGATCGGGCACACCATCGCCGTGCACGACGGGCGCCGCCACGTGCCGGTCTTCATCACCGAGAACATGGTCGGCCATCGGCTGGGCGAGTTCGCGCCGACGCGGCACTACCGCGGCCACGGCAAGGCCACCGAGCGCTCGTCGGCGCTGAAGTAGGAGCCTGAGCCGATGCGCGTCTCCGCCACCGCCAAATACATCCGCATCAGCCCGCGCAAGGTGCGGCTGGTGACCGACCTCATCAGCGGCAAGCCCGTCGAGGAGGCGGCCGCCATCCTGCGCTTCCTGCCGAACGCGGCGGCGCGCGACGTGGCCAAGGTGCTGAAGAGCGCCACGGCCAACGCCGAGAACAACTTCAACCTGTCGGCCGATGAGCTCACCGTGGTGAGCGCCACCGCCGACGAGGGCCCAACCCTGAAGCGCTGGCGACCGCGTGCCCAGGGCCGGACCTTCGGGATCCTGAAGCGAACGAGCCACATCACGATCGCCGTGGCTGACCAAGAGGAGGCCTGATGGGCCACAAGGTTCACCCCTACGGATTCCGGATCGGGATCATCAAGCCCTGGCTGGCCAAGTGGTATGCCGACCGGGACTACGCGACCCTGCTCCAGGAGGACATGCGCATCCGGCAGCTGGTTGCCAAGCAGCTGGCCAACGCCAGCGTCAGCCAGGTCGAGATCGAGCGTGGCATCAACCACGTCACGGTCACGGTCCATTCGGCCAAGCCGGGGATCGTGATCGGCAAGGGCGGCGCCAACGTGGAGCTGCTGCGCACCTCGATCGGCAAGCTGACCGACAAGAAGGTCAAGCTCGAGATCAAGGAGATCCTGCAGCCGGAGCTGGACGCCGTGCTGGTGGCGCAGAACGTGGCCGGCCAGCTGGAGCGGCGCATCGCCTTCCGCAAGGCGATCAAGCAGACGATCCAGCGCACCATCAAGGCCGGCGCCAAGGGCGTGAAGATCCAGGTCTCGGGTCGCCTCGGCGGCTCGGAGATGAGCCGCACCGAGTGGGATCGCGAGGGGCGCATCCCGCTCGGCACCCTGCGCGCCGACATCAGCTACGGCGTCGTCCACGCGCGCACGACCTACGGCCGCATCGGCGTCAAGGTCTGGGTCTACCGTGGCGAGCAGCTCGCCGAGCGGCCCGGATCCGCTCGCACGGAGCCGCGCGAGCGCGCCCGCCCGGCGCGGTCGACACGCTCGACCCGGGCAACCGGCGGCACCCCCGAGCCGGAGGCCGCCACAGCGGCAACCACCGCCGGCGAGCCGGCTGCGGCCGGCGAGGAGGCCTGAGAAGATGCTGCTGCCGAAGCGCGTCAAGCACCGCAAGGTGCAGCGCGGTCGACGAGCGG
>JBKOZM010000135.1:0-3663 GCA_046725855.1 Chloroflexota bacterium
GGCGGCAGCATCCGCGACGAGATGGCGATCGAGGTGGCGGATCGCCATCACATGGCCATGGTCTTCACCGGGCGACGACACTTCCGGCACTGATTGCGGACCGATCCGAAGCCTGCGTCTGGCGCCGGCCGGCTGCGGCACGTCCGCTGGATCGGCGGAGGCAGCGCGGCCGGGAAATCGACCGTCGCTCGTCGTCTCGCCGATGCCTACGGCCTTCGCCTCTACGCCACCGATGACACCATGGCACAGCATGCGCGGCGCTCGTCTCCTGACGCGCACCCGCTGCTCCACGCGTTCCTGGGGATGAGCATGGATGAGCGCTGGCTGAACCGGCCGCCATCCGAGATGCTCAGAACCTTCCACAGCTTCCGCGGCGAGGCGTTTGAGCTGATCGTCGAGGACCTGCTGGCCATCCCGGACGACCAGGTGGTCCTGGCCGAGGGATTCCGCCTGCTGCCCCGTCTGGTCGCACCTCTGCTCAGCGGGCCACGTCAGGCCGTCTGGCTCATCCCCAGCCCCGAGCAGCGCCGCTCAGCCCTCGAGGCGCGTGGCTCCCTCTACGACATCGCGGGGCGAACGTCGGATCCTGATCGCGCTCTGGACAACCTGTTGAGGCGTGACGCGATGTTCAGCGAGGAAGTCGCCGCCGAAGCCGCGGCCCTCAATCTGCCGGTCATCCGCATTGATGTGGGTCAGGACATCGCGGACGTGACGCAGCGGGTCGCCGATGCCATCGGTCTCGAGCGACCGCTCCAGTCGCCGCCTCCAGCGCCCCGGTCTACCCGATAATCGTCTCGACGTGGAGAAGCTGATATCGGTCGAGGCGGTGGCGGCCACCGAGGCCGGCGCCATTGCCGCTGCTCGCCTGATGGGACGCGGCGACCGCGATGCCGCCGACCACGCCGCCGTGGAGGCCATGCGCCGGGCCATGGAGGAGGCGGAGATCAGCGGCACCATCGTCATCGGCGAGGGAGAGCGGGACGAGGCGCCCATGCTCTACATCGGTGAGAAGGTGGGCAACCCGGAGGCCGCCGTCCAGATCGACATCGCCGTCGACCCGCTGGAGGGCACCAACCTGGTGGCCACCGGCTCCGCGAACGCCACCGCCGTGCTGGCCGCGTCCGAGCCCGGTGGGCTCATGCACGCCCCGGACACCTATATGGAGAAACTGGTGGTGGGGCCGCAGGTAGCGGGGCACGTCAGCATCGACGACCCGGTGGACGTGACCGTGCGCACCATCGCGGAGCGGCTGGGCCGCACCCCGTACGACATCACCGTCGTCATCCTGGAGCGCCAGCGCCACGAGCAGCTGATCGCCGACGTGCGGCGCACCGGCGCCCGCATCAAGCTCATCTCGGACGGCGACCTGACCGCCGGCATCTCGGTTGCGGTTTCGGGCACCGGCGTCCACGCCGTGATGGGGATCGGCGGCGCGCCCGAGGGGGTGCTGACCGCGGCCGCCCTGAAGTGCCTGGGCGGCGAGATCCAGGCCAAGTTCCGCTGGCGCTCCGATGAGGAGATGGAGCGGGCCCGGGGCATGGGCGTGGACGTCGACGACCGCGAGCGGGTCTACCACACGGACGAGCTGGCGTCCGGTAACGAGGTCGTCTTCAGCGCCACCGGCGTGACCGATGGCGAGCTCCTGCGCGGCGTCCGTTTCTTCGGCGGCGGCGCCCGGACCCACTCCCTGCTGATGAGCTACACGCGCGGTGTCATCCGCTTCATCGACACGGTCCACACCTTCGACCGCGGCAGCCCACCCCGCGTCCGCCTCTAGGTGCCGTGACCGTTCGTTTCCGGTCCGGGACCCGAGGTCGCATCGGTCCCAAATCGCCAGCTGGTGGTTGTATCGGCCAAGATGTGCCCGTTTCATGCCCAATCTTGGTCGAATCGCCAGCTGGTGACCTCTCGCGGCCACGAAACAGGCCGCTTTCCGGGTTGAAGAGGCCCATCGTGGCTTTTACCGCCACGGGGTGGCGATTCCGCTCCGAAGCGCGGGCATCCTCTGCGCGGACAGCCCAAAGCCGGAAGAATGCCCCGAGGAACCGCCCCTCTGATCAGACCAGGCGGCGGTCGGTGGCCCAGCGGGTCAGCTCGTATCGGTTCGAGAGCTGGAGCTTGCGCAGCACGGCGGAGACGTGCGTCTCCACGGTCTTGACCGCGATGTGCAACTGCGACGCCACTTCCTTGTACGTGTAGCCGCGCGCGATGTAGCGCAGCACCTCCCGCTCGCGCCCGGTCAGCAGGTCAAGGTCCGGGTCCAGCGGCTGGGGCGCGTCGCCGCCGAAGGCGTCGAGCACGAACCCGGCCAGGCGCGGCGAGAAGACGGCGTCGCCGTCGTGGATCCGCCTCACCGCAGCAGCCAGCTCCGCAGCGGAGATGGACTTCGTCACGTACCCCCGCGCCCCGGCCCGGATCACGCCAATCACGTCCTCGGCTGCATCCGACACCGACAGGGCCAGGAACCGCACGTCCGGCTGCTCACCGTGGACCGCGTCGATCACCGCCCGGCCGCCACCGCCCGGCATGTGCACGTCGAGCAGCACGACGTCCGGCTCGGCCGACGCGATGCCGGTCACCGCCTCCTCGACCGTGCCGGCATCGCCCACGATCTCCAGGTCGCGGCCCAGCTCCCAGCGGACGCCGGAGCGGAAGATCTCGTGGTCGTCGACCACGAAGACGCGCACGCTCATGACCGATGCCTCACGAGGCAGCCTGCCGCACCGCATCGGCCTCGCGCACGGCGCGCCGCGGCAGCCGCAGCGCCACCTCCGTCCCCCCGCCAGGGCTGCTGGTGATATCCGCGGAACCGCCATAGCGCTCCATGCGGCCAATGATCGAATCGGCGATCCCGCGCCGGTCGTCCGGCACCGCGGCCGGGTCGAAGCCGGACCCGTGGTCCCGGACGAAGGCGGAGACTCGCTCCGGCTCCACCTCCACGTAGACGGAGATCTCGGTGGTGCCGGAGTGCCGCGCCGCGTTGAGGGTCGCCTCGCCACACGCCGCGAGCAGGGCGCGCAGCCCCGGATCCAGCTCCGTGTCGCCGACGACCACCGCCTCGACGCTGACCTGCTCGGACCGCTCGATCCTGCCCGCCATGGCGTCGATCGCGTCGCGCAGCCGCATCCCGGTGAGAGCCGGCGCCCGACCGTACAGCCATGCCCGCAGGTCCCTCTCCTGGGTCCGCGCCAGGCTCACCATCTCGCGCGGCGTGCCCGAGCGCTGGATCAGCGCCAGCGTCTGCAGCACGGAGTCGTGCAGGTGCGCCGCCATCTCGGCGTGCGCCTCGGACCGCACGCGCGAATTCCGCTCTTCCACCAGCTCGCTGCCCATGCGCCAGACCCACGGGCCGGCCAGCAGCGCCGCCCCGCCAAGAAAGACGAAGCCCGCCAGCAGCATGTTTCCGGCGGCCGCCAGCGAGGTGTTCGCCGCCAGGAAGACCGCCATCCCCGCCAGGATCAGCGCCGAGCCGATCGCCAGACGCGTCAGCGAGCCCCGCGCGGTGACGATCGACTGCCAGACGCTCCCCGGCCCGCCCAGCAGCGAGCGCCCGCTCCCCTCCTCGCCGCTGCGCGCCCACAGGATGGTGAAGCCGACGGCCGCCAGGATCACCGGCCAGGCCATGATCTCGCCGAACCAGAAGCCCGCCCACCAGAGCAACAG
>JBKOZM010000136.1:0-17008 GCA_046725855.1 Chloroflexota bacterium
CGCGTCGATCGACGGCGGCATGGCGGCCGTGATCGGCCTCGATCGGGATGCGGTGCAGGACGTGGTCGCGGCACTCGGGACCCCCGATGCGCTGGTCGTGGCCAACGACAATGCGCCGGGCCAGGTCGTGGTGAGCGGGACCCATGGCGCGCTCGCGGCAGCCGAGCCCGCGCTGGCCGCTGCGGGCGCCAGGCGCGTCATCCCGCTGAAGGTCTCCGGTCCGTTTCACTCGCCGCTGATGGGTGGCGTCGGCCGTGCGTTGGCGGGCGCCTTCGACGAGGTGACGTGGCATGACGCCGACCCGCCGATCGTCAGCAATGTGACGGGAGAGCCGGTGCGCGATGCGGCCGAGATCCGGGCACTGCTGGCTCGCCAGGTCAGCTCGCCGGTCGAATGGGTCCGATCCGTCCGCGGCATGGTCGCGGACGGCGTCGACACGTTCGTCGAGTGCGGCCCCGGCGCCACGCTGTCCGGGATGGTCAAGCGGATCACCGACCGCGCCCAGACGCTCCACGTCGCCGATCCGGCCAGCCTGGCTGCCACGGTCGAGGCCCTTGCCGGCGCACGCGCCCGGGCGGTGGTCTAGGTCGTGTTCAGCAAAATCCTCATCGCGAATCGGGGTGAGATCGCCGTGCGCGTGCTGCGCGCCTGCCGCGACCTGGGCGTGCCGGCCGTGGTGGCCTACTCGGAGGCCGATCGGGAGACGCTCGCCGTGCGCCTGGCCGACGAGGCGATCTGCATAGGGCCGGCGGAGGCGCGCAAGAGCTACCTGAACCAGCCCGCGGTCGTGTCGGCGGCCCTCATCGCGGGTTGCGACGCCGTGCATCCTGGGTACGGGTTCCTTTCCGAAGACGCCGGCTTTGCTGAGGTCTGCGCCGCCCACGAGCTCGCCTTCATCGGTCCTCGCGCGGAGGTGCTCGAACGGTTCGGCTCCAAGTACGCCGTGCGCCGGATGCTGGCCGCCAACGGCCTGCCCACCGTGCCCGGCAGCCGCGGCATCCTGGGCGACCTGAACGACGCGCTCGAGCAGGCGACACAGGCCGGCTACCCCGTCCTCCTGAAGCCCTCGGCGGGCGGCGGCGGGCGCGGGATGAGGCTGGTGCGCTCCCCGCGCGAGATGGAGACCTCGCTGCCGCTGTCGCGCTCCGAGGCCCAGGCTGCGTTTGGTGACGACTCGGTCTACTTCGAGAAGTGGATCGAGGAGAGCCGCCACGTCGAAGTCCAGGTGCTGATCGACCGCCACGGCAACGGCGTGCATCTGGGCGAGCGCGACTGCTCTGTCCAGCGCCGGCACCAGAAGATCATCGAGGAGGCGCCCTCACCGGCCATGAGCGAGGCGGCGCGCGAGAAGCTGCGCGACCTGTCGATCCGCGCCGTCATGGCCGCCGGCTACGAGAACGTCGGCACGCTCGAGTTTCTGCTGGACCAGCAGGGGAACTTCTACTTCATCGAGATCAACTGCCGGATCCAGGTCGAGCACCCCGTCACCGAGATGCTGACCGGCCTGGACATGATCGCGCAGCAGATCCGCGTTGCGGCTGGCGAGCCGCTCGCCCTCCGGCAGGAGCAGGTTCAGCTCAACGGCCACGCCATCGAATTCCGCATCAACGCGGAGGACCCGAACGACAACTTCGCACCGCAGACCGGCACGGTCGACGAGCTGGTGGTCCCGGGCGGCCCGGGGGTCCGCGTCGATACGCATCTGTACCCCGGCTACGAGGTGCCGCCCTACTACGACTCGCTGCTGGCCAAGCTGATCGTGTGGGGCGAGACGCGCGAGGTCGCCCTGGCCCGTGGACGCCGCGCGCTGGCCGAGTTCCGCGTCGGCGGGGTCAAGACGAACCTGCCGTTCCACCGCGGCATCATCGACAATGCCTCCTTCCTGGGGGCCGAGGTCAGCACAAACCTGCTCGACCGGGTCGGTCCCGCCGCCTTCGTGGCGGGCAACGCCTAGGAGCACGACGATTTCATGACGACCGATGACGCGACCACCACTGCCGCCACCGAGCTGAGCCTGCCGCTCGAGGCGGCCGGCATCATGCGCATCATTCCGCACCGCTACCCGTTCCTCCTGATCGACCGCGTGATCGAGCTCGAGCCGGGTCGGCGGGTGGTTGCCATCAAGAACGTGACTGCCAACGAGCCGCAGTTCACCGGTCACTTTCCCGGCCGGCCGATCATGCCCGGCGTGCTCATGGTCGAGGCGCTGGCCCAGGCCGGCGCGGTCGCCGTCCTGTCGCTGCCGGAGTACCGGGGCAAGCTCGCGCTCTTCGCGGGCATCGACGACTGCCGCTTCCGACGCACCGTGCTGCCGGGCGACCAGCTCGTGCTCAAGATCGAGCTCGAGAAGTTACGCGGCATGTTCGGCCGGGCTCGCGCGGTCGCCAGCGTCGACGGAGAGATCGCCGTCGAGGCGACCATCAGCTTCGTGATCCCGCGCGACCAGTCGATCGCGGGCGGCCCGGCCAATGGCTGAGCGCACCAACGGCCGGAGCTCCGCGGAGCGCGGCGAGCGACGGGTGGTGGTGACCGGCATGGGCGCCGTCACGCCGCTCGGCAACGACGTGGCGAGCACCTGGGAGGCCATGGTCGCCGGACGCAGCGGGATCGACCGCATCGCCTCCTTTGACCCGGCGCGCCTCGACAGCCAGGTCGCCGGCGAGGTGCGCGGCTTCGATGCCGAGGCGGTGATGCCGCGGAAGGAGGTCCGTCGCAACGACCGCTACGTCCATTTCGCCTGGGCGGCCTCGGCCGAGGCGCTGCGCGACGCCGGCCTTGAGAACCCGATCAGCGACGAGGGGCTGGCCGAGCGCACGGGCGTGATCGTCGGCTCCGGCATCGGTGGCATCAACACCATGATCCGCGACGTCATCGAGGCGCACGACCTGGGGGTGGAGCGCATCGGTCCATTTCTGGTGACCGCCCTGATCCCGGACATGGGTGCCGGCTACGTGGCGATCTACGCCAACGCCCGAGGCCCGAACTACGCGACCGTGAGCGCCTGCTCGAGCAGCAACCACGCCATCGGCGACGCGCTGAACATCATCCGCCGTGGCGACGCGGACGTGATGATCGCGGGCGGCGCGGAGGCCGGGATCGGCGAGATCCCGGTGGCCGCCTTCGCCGCCATGCGCGCCCTGTCCACAAAACGCAACGACGACCCGCAACGCGCCTCGCGCCCGTTCGACGCCGATCGCGACGGGTTCGTCATGGCCGATGGCGCCGGCATCCTGGTCCTGGAGGCGCTGGACCACGCGCAGGCGCGCGGGGCGCGTATCCACGCGGAGGTGGTCGGCTACGCCGCGACCGATGACGCCTCCCACATCACGCTCCCGGCGCCGGGCGGCCGGGGAGCGGCCGGGAGCATGCGCCTGGCGCTCGCCGATGCCGGGCTGGGGATCGACGACGTCGACTACATCAACGCGCACGGCACAAGCACTGGCCCGAACGACCGCTCGGAGACCGCCGCCATCAAGACGGTCTTCGGCGAGCGGGCCTACGAGGTGCCGGTGAGCTCCACGAAGAGCATGACCGGACATCTGCTGGGCGCGGGCGGCGGGGTCGAGGCGGTGGCCTGCATCCTGGCCATCTGCGACGGCGTCATCCCACCCACCATCAACTACGAGTTCCCCGATCCCGACTGCGACCTGGACTACGTCCCGAACCAGGCGCGCAGCCTGCCGGTGCGGACGGCGATGAGCAACTCGTTTGGCTTCGGTGGCCATAACGCCACGCTCATCTTCCGCCGCCACGATGGCTCGTGACCGGCGGCGAGGCACAAGGCGATGGGGACCGCATCCTGGCGGCCATCGACCTGCTGGCGCCCGCCTTCGAGGCGAGTGGGCTCGACGAGCTGGAGGTGGAGGCGGGCGAGCTGCACGTGCGGCTGGCACGTCCCCGCGCCGCCACGGCTGCCGTGTCGCCTCCCGCGGCGGGTGCGGCCCCGGCACCCAGCCCCGCGGCGGCCGTCAGCCCCTTCGGCGAACCCGCGCCCGGGATGCGCTTCGTGACCGCCCCGTTGACCGGCGTCTGGTACACGTCGCCGTCACCGGGGGCGCGACCGTACGTGCAGGTGGGCGACGAGGTCGCGGTTGGCACGGTATTGGGGCTGATCGAGGCGATGAAGCTGTTCAACGAGATCAAGTCCGATGCGGCGGGGCGAGTGACCCGCTTCATGGTCGAGAGCGGCACGCTGGTCAAGCGCCAGCAGCCACTGATCGAGGTCGATCCCCGATGACCGACGGCGCATGGGCCCGATGGGTCCCGACAGGAGGCAGCAGATGGCGCAGAACGCGTTGATCACCGGGTGGGGCATGTACGCGCCGTCCCGTGTCATGACGAACGACGACCTGGCCAAGCTGGTCGACACGAGCGACGAGTGGATCGTCAGCCGCACCGGGATCCGCGAGCGGCGGATCGCCGCCGACGACGAGACGACCACCACGCTCTCGGTCAACGCCGCGCGCGACGCGCTGGCGGTCGCCGGGCTGGACGCGGGCGAGCTCGACCTGGTGATCGTGGGCACCTGTTCACCGGACTACCCGCTGCCCGCCACCGCGGTGCTGGTGGCGACCGAGCTCGGCGCCACGCGAGCGGCCGGTTTCGATCTGCAGGCGGCCTGCTCCGGCTTCCTGTTCGGCCTGGCGACCGGCCATGGCTTCATCGCCGGCGGCATGTACCGCAACGTGCTGGTCATCGGGGTCGAGGTGCTCTCACGCTTCCTGGACTGGACCGATCGGAGCACGTGCGTGCTCTTCGGCGACGGCGCCGGAGCGGTCGTGCTGCAGGCCTCCGACCAGCCGGGCGGGATGCTCGGATTCGACCTGTTCAGTGACGGCACCGGCTGCGAGGGCATCATCGTCCCGGCCGGCGGCTCGGCGCGCCCGGCCTCGCATGAGACGGTCGACGCGCGGCAGCACTTCATCAAGATGATGGGCAGCGAGGTCTACAAGTACGCCACCCGCCAGATGGGCGAGTCGGCCCTTGCGGCGCTGCGCGACGCCGGCCTGACGCCGGACGACGTCGACCAGTTCGTCTTCCACCAGGCCAATCTACGGATCATCACCAGCGTCCAGAAGCAGCTGGGCATCCCCGACGAGAAGACGTACGTCAACATCGAGAAGTACGGCAACACGAGCGCGGCGTCCGTGCCGATGGCTCTGGCCGAGGCGGTGGCGGCCGGCCGCATCAAGCCGGGAGACCGCGTGCTGATGGTCGCGTTCGGCGCCGGCTACACGGCGGGCTCGGCGCTGATCCAGTGGACCGCCGACCCCTCGCGCGCATTCCTGGCGCCAGGCGAGCAGACCCGCCTCGGCAAGCCGCGGGTTGGCCAGCCGGAGCTGGCCCGGGCCTGACGTTGATCGCTGATGTTTGACCTGACCGGCAAGGTCGCGCTCGTGACCGGAGGCAGCCGTGGCCTGGGCCGTGCCATTGCGCTTGCCTTCGCCGGGCAGGGCGCCGACGTCGCAGTGAACTACCGAGGCCACGTCGAAGCCGCAGAGGGGGTGGTCGGCGAGATCCGGGCGGCCGGACGTCGGTCGCTCGCCATCCAGGGCGACACGAGCGCCGGCCGAGAGGCCTGCGAGGCCATCGTCAAGGCCGCGCTCGACGAGTTCGGCACGGTCGACATCCTCGTCAACAACGCCGGAATCACGCGCGACAACCTGCTCATGCGCATGGATCAGGCGGAATGGGACGACGTCCTGGCCACGAACCTGAGCGGACCGTTCTGGATGACGCGCGCCATTGCCCGCCCGATGCTGAAGGCGCGCTCCGGTCGCATCATCAACATGTCGTCCGCCGCAGGCCGCATGGGCAACCCTGGCCAGGCCAACTACGCCGCCGCCAAGGCGGGGCTCATCGGGCTCACCAAGACCACGGCGCGCGAGCTGGCCAGCCGGGGCATCACCTGCAACGCGCTGGCGCCCGGCCTGATCGAAACCGATCTGACCGCCGATCTGCCGGCCGCCGCCAGCGAGGCGCTGACCAGCCTGACCCCACTGGGCTACGCCGGCTCGGTGGACGACGTCGCAGCCGCCGCGGTCTACCTCGCCTCGGACGAGGCGCGCTACGTCACGGGACAGGTGCTCGGCGTGGACGGCGGCATCGTGATGGGGGCCTGAGCGAGCAAGCGATTGACGGTCCGGCGAGCGCTGGCGGATCATGGTTGGCGCGGGGGTGAGTGGCTGCGGAGGTGAAGCGTGTCCCCTGAGGTCCTGTTCGGCATTCGTTGGGTCCACTTCGTGGCGGGCATCACCTGGATCGGGCTGCTGTACTGGTTCAACCTCGTCAATGTGCCGTTCCAGCGCGTGCTGGACGCGTCAGTCAAGCCGCAGGTCAACCCGCTGCTGCTGACACGCGCGCTGGCGTGGTTTCGACACTCCTCCTGGGTGACGGTGCTGGCCGGGCTGCTTCTCATCTACGGCCTGTACTGGGAGCACGGCGACCTCGTCGACAGCAACGGCGCCAAGACGATCCTGGTCGGGGCGCTGCTGGGGATCGCCATGCTCGGCAACGTGTGGGGCGCCATCTGGCCCAACCAGCGCAGGATCCTGGCCGCCATGGCGGCCGGCGAGAAGCCGGATCCGGCCTGGGCCCGCACCGCGCTCTACGCCTCGCGCGCCAACTTCGCGATGTCGTTCCCGATGCTCGCGTTCATGGCCGGCGCCAGCCATCTCGGGCTCGACTGGCCGGCGATCATCGTGTTGGGCCTGATCCTCGCCGCGCTCGGCCTTGCGGTCGTGCTCTCGGTCCAGACATGGGCGGCGGAGCGCTTCTGAGCGTTCCGGCACGCCACATGCGGGTGGACGACGGTGACACCAACTGACCGATGGAGGACACACCGTGTTCCTGATCACCCGCCTCCTGCGCCCGCGACGCATCGTCCACGCCCACTGCGACATCCCGTGTGGCATCTACGATCCTGAGCAGGCCCGCATCGAGGCCGAGTCCTGCCTGCGCATCATCGAGAAGTACAAGGACAGCGACGACCCGCTCTTCCAGGCCCGATGCATCCTGGTCAAGGAGGAGCGCGCCGAGCTCGTCAAGCATCACCTCGACGTGTTGTGGCACGACTACTTCAAGCCCGAGCACGTCGAGCAGTTCCCGGACCTGCACGACACCTTCTGGAAGGCGACCAAGCAGGCGTCGAAGGTCAAGCAGACCCTCGATCCGGACGCCGCCCGCGAGTTGCTCGGCATGATCGACACCATCGCCGGCATGTGGGAGAAGACCGGCGGGCCCGAGAAGACCCGCGTTAAGGACATGGCCAAGGTCGCCTGACGGCCGATGCCGGGAGGCGGCTGGCTCGATGCCGTCGAGGTGCGGGGAGCCTCGATGGCTCCCGGCCTGCTGCCGGGGGACCGGCTGCTGATTGAGTCACGCTCGCTCCGGAGGCGGCCACCGCGCCCTGGTGAGATCGTGGTGGCGTTCGATCCGCGCGAGCCGACGCGCGAGCTGGTGAAGCGGGTCGCTTCGGTCGACCGCGCGGCGGGCACGGTGGTACTGGCCGGCGACGCGCCCGACGACAGCACCGACTCGCGCACCTTCGGTCCCGTGCCGCTGGCGGAGGTTCGGTGGCGTGCGGTGGCGCGCTACTGGCCGCTGCGGCGCGCGCGGCTGTTTCGCAGTTAAGCGGCCGGCGTCAGCTGCAGAAGGCGGCGACCGCCTCCACGCACGCCTCGCGCTCCGCGGGCAGCATCTGCACCAGCTCGCCGGCCTCGGCGGCGACCAGCCATTCGGCGCCGGCGGTGGGGCGCACCGCGATCCGCGCCTCGGGGGCTCGCTGCCGCAGGAAGCCGACCACCGGGCCGAGGCCGGCATCGCCGTACTCCTGGCGGATGGCTCCGGTGTCAACGACGACCAGGTCCGGTCTGCGCAGGATGACTGCCTGGTGGAGCCGAGCCGCGTCGTTGTAGAAGAATGCCAGCGCGCCGAGCAGCCGCGCATCGAGTCCGGCCGCCAGCTCTCGGTCGCGGGTCAGGCAGTAGAGGAGGGCGTCGCCGGGCTGCCCGGCTGAGGCGGCGTCCATGGTGCCGGAAGCCTAGCATCCGGGCCTGCGTGAGCCGTGGGTCGCGACCGGGGCTACAATTTCGGGTCCATGGCCACCACCACCCCGGCTCGGCGCCACGCCGATCGCGACCTCAGCGCTCCTCGCCACCAGGCGCTGGGCAGCCTGCTCGGTCGTGTCTGGCCGGTCGACCAGGTCGGCGTCGAGGAGCGCGCGGCATCGCTCGCCAAGCGCAGCATCAAGCGCGAGGCGAAGCTGTGGGCGCTCGACCTGGCGATCCGGATGATCGACCTGACCACCCTGGAGGGGAAGGACACGCCGGGCAAGATCCGGGCGCTGGCCGGTAAGGCGCGGCGACCCGATCCCACCGACCCGACCATCCCCAGCGTCGCCGCCCTGTGCGTCTATCCGAGCATGATCGGCACCGCCAGGGAGGCGCTGCTGGGATCGAGCGTGAAGGTCGCCGCGGTGGCCACCTACTTCCCATCCGGGCAGGCACCGCTCGAGGTGAAGCTGGCGGACGTCCGGGCAGCGCTCGAGCTGGGCGCAGACGAGATCGACATGGTCATCGATCGCGGCGCCTTCCTGGCGGGGGAGTACGCGCGGGTCTACGACGAGATCGTGGCGATCAAGGAGGCCTGCGGAGAGACGCATTTGAAGGTGATCTTGGAGACCGGCGAGCTGGAGACCTACGACAACGTCCGGCGCGCATCGGTCCTGGCCATGGCGGCGGGAGCCGACTTCATCAAGACCTCGACCGGCAAGGTGCAGCCAGCCGCGACGCTGCCGGTGACCCTGGTCATGCTGGAGGCGATCCGCGACTTCTACCAGCAGACCGGGCGGGCAGTGGGCATGAAGCCGGCCGGCGGGATCCGCGCCAGCCGCGAGGCGATTGCCTACCTCACCATCCTGTACGAGACCCTGGGGCCGGACTGGATGACGCCCGACCGCTTCCGCTTCGGGGCGAGCTCGCTGCTCAACGACATCCTCATGCAGATCCGCAAGGAGCGCAGCGGCCGCTACTCGGGTGGCGACTACTTCACCCTCGACTGAGGATGACCTCACGCGCGGAGCAGCCGCGGCGTTCCACCGTCGTGCACCTGCCGCCGTTCCAGGCGTTGATCGACGCCCACGCCACCGAGCTGCATCGGTTCCTGGTCGCCTCGGTTGGGCGAGATCGTGCCGAGGACTGCCTGCAGGAGACGCTGCTATCGGCGTTGCGTGCGTATCCACGCCTGCGCCACGGCGAGAACCTGCGGGCCTGGCTGTACACCATCGCCCACCGCAAGGCGACCGATGCCGTCCGCCGCATCGTGCGACGGCCGGCGACGACTGACCTGGATGGCCTGCCCCTCTCGGCGGAGCCATCGGTCCCGGCGCATGAGCCATCCGACGACGGCCTGTGGCAGGCGGTGAGCACGTTGCCAGGCAAACAGCGAACGGCGGTGGTGCATCGGTTCGTGCTCGACCTGGACTACCGATCGATTGCCGAGCGCATGGGCACCACCGAGGAGGCGGCGCGGCAGAACGTCAGCGCCGGCCTGCGTCGGCTGCGGAAGGAGATGGACCGATGAACGACCTCGAGGAGCGCCTGGCGCGGAACATCAATGCCCGCCTGGATCGTGAGCGCCTGTCAGCCGATATCGCGCGGCGAGCCGAGCGGGCCGGGCTGCTGGACGTCGCCTACGCGCCGGTCGATTCGCCCCTGGGCGAGCTGCTGGTGGCGGTCACGCCGCGTGGCCTGGTACGGGTCGCCTTCGAGGGTGAGCCGGCCGACGAGGTGCTTGCCGAGCTCGCCGAACGCGTCAGCCCGCGCGTCCTCCGAGCTCCGCAGCGGACCGATGCCGTCCGCCGGGAGCTGGCCGCCTACTTCGCTCACCGGCGGCACCGGTTCGAGACGCCCGTCGACTGGACGTTGATCCGCGGCTTCGCGCGCGGTGTGCTGAGCGCCACCGCCGCTGTGCCGTACGGGGAGGTCACCACCTACAGCGCCGTGGCCGCGGCCGCCGGATCGCCGCGTGCCTACCGCGCGGCGGGCAACGCGCTCGGCTCGAATCCGATCCCGATCGTGGTGCCGTGCCACCGCGTCCTGCATGTCGACGGCGGGCTGGGCGGGTACGCCGGAGGCCTCGATCGCAAGCGCTTCCTGCTGGAGCTGGAGGGCGCGCTGCCGGGCCAGCCTGAGGCGCCGGTGCCATAATCGCCGCGTCATGACGCTCACCAAGAAGGCCGATACCCGTCCGGCACCAGCCTCATGGGGCCTTGCGGCGGGCGGCAAGGTTCCGTGGGAGTACGCGGCCGCACCGGAGTCGACCGACCACATCGCCATCCGGCCGGAGTACGGGCTCTTCATCGATAACCAGTCCGTGCCCAGCCGGCCGAAGGCCACCTTCACGGTCCTCAACCCGGCCACAGAGGAGCCGCTGGCCAGGGTGGCGAAGGCTTCGAAAGCCGATGTCAACCGCGCCGTGGCCGCAGCCCGCCGCGCCCATATGACCACCTGGTCGCGCCTGCCGGGGGCCGAGCGCGCGAAGTACCTGTACCGCATCGCGCGGATCCTCCAGGAGCGCAGCCGCGAGTTCGCCGTGGTCGAGACGATGAACTCCGGCAAACCGATCAAGGAGAGCCGCGACGTCGACGTGCCGCTCGCCGCCGCGCATTTCTTCTACTACGCCGGCTGGGCCGACAAGCTCGACTACGCCTTCCCCGGACGTGAGCCGCGCCCGCTGGGCGTGGCCGCGCAGGTGATCCCCTGGAACTTCCCGCTGCTGATGCTGGCCTGGAAGATCGCGCCTGCCCTGGCCTGCGGCAACACGGTGGTGCTCAAGCCGGCCTCCACCACGCCGCTGTCCGCCTACCTGTTCGCCGACGTGGTGCGTCAGGCCGAGCTGCCGCCGGGGGTGGTGAACATCATCACCGGGCCGGGCGAGATCGGGATGGAGCTGGTCAAGCATCCCGACGTCAACAAGGTTGCCTTCACCGGCTCCACGGCGGTCGGCAAGATGATCGGGCGAGCCCTGGCCGGATCGCGCAAGAAGCTGACCCTGGAGCTGGGCGGCAAGGCCGCCAACATCGTCTTCGACGACGCGCCGCTCGACCAGGCCATCGAGGGGATCATCAACGGCATCTACTTCAACCAGGGCGAGGTGTGCTGCGCCGGGTCACGCCTGTTCGTCCAGGAGTCGGTGTACGAGCCGCTGCTCGACAAGCTCAAGGCGCGCCTCGGCACGCTGCGCGTCGGCGACCCGCTCGACAAGAACACCGACGTCGGCGCCATCAACTCGGCCGGTCAGCTCGCCAAGGTCCAGGAGCTGGTGCAGTCCGGGATCGAGGAGGGCGCCGAGATCTTCCAGCCCGACTGCGAGCTTCCCGACCGTGGCTACTTCTTCCGTCCCACCCTCTTCACCGGCGTCAGTCAGAGCCATCGCATCGCCCAGGAGGAGATCTTCGGCCCGGTCCTGTCGGTGCTCACCTTCCGCACGCCGGAGGAGGCGGTCGAGAAGGCGAACAACACGCCGTACGGACTCTCCGCCGGCGTCTGGACCGAGAAGGGCAGCCGCATCTTCAAGATGATCGCGGCCATGCGCGCCGGCGTGGTGTGGGCCAACACCTTCAACCGCTTCGATCCCACCTCGCCGTTCGGTGGCTACAAGGAGTCCGGCTACGGCCGCGAGGGCGGCCTCCATGGCCTGGCCGCCTATCTCGACCTGACGGCCAACGGTGCGAACGGCAGATGAGCCCACGAACGAAGACGGCCACGCGGGCCCGTAGCCGGCCCTCGGTCCTCGAGCGATCGACCGCCGCGCCGCTGGCGACGACGAACGGCGCGGGCAGCGCGGCGGAGCGGCTGGGCGTGCGCAAGACGTACAAGCTCTACATCGGCGGCCAGTTCCCGCGCACCGAGTCGGGGCGCGCCTACGAGGTCTTCGACGCGCGGGGCCGGCCGCTGGCGAATGCCTGCCGCGCCACGCGCAAGGACGTTCGTGACGCGGTGCGCGCCGCCCGGACGGCGCTGCCCGAGTGGTCGGCCAAGACCGCCTTCAACCGCGGCCAGGTGCTGTACCGCATCGCGGAGCTGCTGGAGGGGCGGCGCGACCAGTTCATCGCCGAGGTTGCGTCCGCGGAGGGGGTCGGCCGCCGCCGAGCGACGCGGCTGGTGGACGCCGCCATCGACCGCTGGGTGTGGTACGCCGGCTGGGCCGACAAGTTCACCCAGGTCATCGGGACCGTCAACCCGGTCGCCGGCAGCTACTTCAACTTCAGCGTGCCGGAGCCGACCGGAGTGGTCGGCATCATCGCGCCGGAGGCCTCGAGCCTGCTCGGCCTGGTCAGCCGCCTGGCGCCCGCCATCGTGTCGGGCAACTGCGCGGTGGTGATCGCCTCGGAGTCGCGGCCACTGCCGGCGGTGACGCTCACCGAGGTGCTGGCCACCTCGGACGTGCCCGGCGGCGTGGTCAACCTGATCACCGGCCTGCGCAGCGAGCTGGTTCAGCACCTGGCCGGGCACATGGACGTCAACGGCCTGGACGCCTTCGGCCTCGATCCAGCCCGCGGCGCCGACATCGAGGAGCTGGCCGTCGAGAACGTCAAGCGCCTGGTCCGTCCACCGTCAGGCGGCGCGGACGCGATCGACTGGCTCAGCGATCGCGCCCAGTCGCCCTACCTGATCGGTGAGTTCACCGAGACGAAGACCGTCTGGCACCCGATCGGCGCCTGACCCGGGCCGCTAGAGGCTGAGCACCGCCCTGGCGATCTCGAAGTAGATGATCAGGCCGGTGCCGTCGACCAGGGTGCTGATGAACGGCGCCGAGACGACGGCCGGGTCCACGCGCAGCCAGCGAAGGATGAGCGGCAGCCCGGCCGCCACCGTGGCCGACCAGGCCGAGATCGCAACCAGGGTGAGGGCCACCACCAGGCCGACGCTCGGCTCGACGCCGAGCAGGGCCGCCTGCCCGTAGCCGATGATCCCCATCGCCACGCCCATGATCAGGCCGACGCGCAGCTCCTTGAAGACGATCCAGCCGATGTCGCGCAGCGTGATCTCGCCGATCGCCATGGCGCGGACGATGAGGGTCACCGTCTGGCTGCCGATGTTGCCGCCGGTCCCGATCAGCATCGGGATGAAGAAGCCCAGCGCGATCACCGAGCTCAGCTCCCCCTGGAAGTTGCTCAGCACGGTGCCCGTGTACGCCTCGGCGGCGAACAGGACCAGCAGCCAGACCACCCGCTTCCGCACCAGGAGGCTCACGTTCGACAGTCGGTAGGGGAGGTTCAGGGGCTGCGAGCCGCCGAGCCGCTCGATGTCCTCGGTCGCCTCGGCCTGGAGGACGTCCGCCACGTCGTCCTCGGTGATGATCCCCAGCAGGCGATCACCGTCATCGACGACCGGGATGGCGAGCAGGTTGCGGTCGGTGAGCAGCCGCGCGGCCACCTCCTGGTCAGCCGTGGCCCGGACGCGGACCGTGGTGGGAGCCATCAGCTCGACAACGGGCGCATCGGCGCGGCTGAGGATCAGGCGATAGAGCGACAGGACGCCGAGCAGCCGCCGCTCCTCGTCGACGACGTAGACGTAGTTCACCGTCTCGGCCTCGTCGACGAGCTTGCGGATGGCGGCGATCGCCTCCGCCGCCGTCGCGTCGCGGGTCACCCCCACGAAGGCGGGGGTCATGATCCCGCCGGCGCTGTCGGGCGCGTAGCCGGACAGCTCGCGGATCTCGGCGGCATCGCTCGGCCGCATCTGGATGAGGATCTCGTTCGCGTCGCGCTGGGGGAGCTGCTCGACGACGTCGGCCGCGTCGTCCGGATCCATCTCCTCCAGCAGGTCGGCCGCCTCCGGCGCCGACAGCGTGCGCAGGATGCGGGCCGCCTCCGACGGCGGGAGCTCTTCGAGGAGGGCCGGGACCTCCTCGTCCGGCAGCCACTGCAGGAGCACGGCCACCTCGTTCGGCTCGAGCTGCGGCACGAGATCGGCCCATTCCGCGGCGCCGATGCGCTCCGCCAGGCCGGCTACGCCCTCGCGCTCACGCTCGCGGATCAGCGCCTGCACTTCCGCGAGCAGCTCTGTCGTCTGGGACGAGGTCATCGGACCACCTCGCGTTCTTCGCGTCGAGATTCATGACGCGCGCGGGTGGTCGGTCAGGGCTAGGCGATCAGCCTCTGCCCCGCCAGCCACGGGCGCGCGCGTCGACTGCTGGAGCTTGCGTCCACGTCGGGTCGCGGTCGCCTCGTTGCGGGTTTCATCGGCGCCTGCCGGCCAGGACGGCAGCGGGCCGCGGTGATTCTAGACCGATGCGCTCGACGGCGGAACCCCTGCTCCCGCCGACTTACCTGCGGTCAATGCCCGCACCCGAGCGCGGTGCGCGGCGACCTTGGCCTGGTTGCCGCAGGTGCGCATGTCGCACCACCGCCGCCGCCCGGTTGGCGATCGGTCGATGAAGACGTAGCGGCAGCCCTCGTTGGCGCAGATCCGCAGCCGATCCGGCGCGTCGTCGGCCAGGAAATGCGCGAACGAGCTGGCGATCGTGGCGCGCGCCTGGTCCAGCCGGTCGCCGACCTGGGCGACGGCGTAGCGCGAACCACCTGGACGCGGCCGCAGCTGGTGGTAGTGCAGGCCGTGGCGCAGGATGTGGTTGATCTCCGTCACGTGGCTCGGATCGGGCGCGCCGCGCTCAGCCAGGTCGTAGGACGCCGCCTGCAGGATGTCGCGGAGGTGCTTGAACCGTTCGAGCCGCCGCGCCCCCTCGCCGGCATCCCGGCGCAGGCGAGCCGCCTCGATCGCCCGTGCCCGACCGCTGATCAAGCCACGCTCATGGAGCCACGCGAGCAGCGCATCCACATCGGGCAGCTGCTCATCGGGCTCACCTCGCGTGTACTCGAGCGTGTTCGCGAATGCGACGAACAGCTCGTCCTCCTGCTCCGGCTCCTGGATGAGGTCCTGCGTCTTCTTCATGATGTAACCATTATAGGGGCCTTGACAAGTTACAGTCCATCGGCTAACCTACAGCAGTAACCAGTTCTCATGACCACACAAGTTACATTCACTCGCAGGAGGCATCTCATGAACAGTCCAGCCGGTTATCTGCCGTTGGTGCTGTCCGTGCGGCAGGAAGAGCTCCTTGCGGAAGCGAGTCGCCGAAGCCGTTCGACCGACCCCATTCGTCGGCACCGCGGACAGACGCTGGCCAGCCGCATCGGCCGTATCCTTCGCCCGAGGCGCTAGGCAGCCCCACAACCAACGACCCAGGAAACGACCCGGACCCGACGAGGGACCGGGTCGTTTTGGTTGCGCGAGCCACCCCTAGAATGCGTCGATGCCACGACCCCGCGCCGCCTCGCGATCCGATGACGCAGTCATCAGCAATGCCGAGCTGGCACGCGTGTTCCGGGAGATCGGCGACATGCTCGAGATCATCGGGGAGGTGGTCTACAAGTCGGTCGCCTACCGACGCGTCGCCGATGCGATCGAGCGCTACCCGGCCGACGTTGCGGCCCTCTATCGGCGGGGGACGCCGCCCAAGATCGCGGGGGCGGGGCCGGCCATCTCGACAAAGCTGGCGGAGCTGGCCGAGACCGGCGAGCTGGCCTACCACCACAAGCTGCGAGCCCAGGTCCCGGACGGCCTGCTCGAGATGCTGCGGGTTCCGGGCGTCGGGCCGCGCACCGTCAAGCTCCTTCACGAGGCGCTTGGGATCGATTCGCTCGATGCACTGCGTGCCGCCGCGGCCAGCGGCAGCCTGCGTGGGGTGAAGGGCCTCTCGGAGCGGACCGAGGAGAACGTCCTGGCCGGCATCGCCCGCCTGGAGCGTACCGATGGCCGGCTGCTGCTCCATGAGGCCGATGCGCTGGTCGGCAGCCTCATCGATCGCCTGCGCGAGGTGCGAGGGGTAGCGCGCATCGAGCCCGCCGGTTCGCTGCGGCGTCGCCAGGCCACGATCGGTGACCTGGATCTGCTGGCCGCCACTGACGATCCGGCGGCCTTGATCGCGGCCCTCGATGCCCTGCCGGAAGTCGAGCGCATCCTGTCGGCGGGCACCGACAAGTCGAGCATCGTGCTCAGCAGCGGACCGCAGGTGGACCTGATGGTCTGCCCGCCCGCGGCCTGGGGCACGCACCTCGTGCACTTCACCGGCAACAAGGACCACAACGTCGCGTTGCGGGGCATGGCCCTCGACCGCGGGCTGTCGCTCTCGGAGAAGGGCTTCAAGGTGGTCGACACGGGCGAGCTGCTGCTGGACGCCACCGAGGAGGCGGTCTATGAGCGGCTGGGCCTGCCCTGGATCCCGCCGGAGATCCGCGAGGACCACGGCGAGATCAAGGCCGCGCTGGCGGGGCGGCTGCCCGAGCTCGTCACCCTCGACCAGGTGCGCGGCGATACGCACGTGCATTCGGACTGGACCGATGGCGTCGACTCGATCGAGGTCATGGCGCGCGCGGCGCGCGCGCTCGGCCGCGAATGGATGGTCCTGACCGATCACTCGCCATCGCTCGGCATCACCCGCGGGCTCACGCCCGATCGCATCGAGGAGCAGCGGGCCGAGCTGGCGAGGCTGAACGCCGAGCTGGCGCCGTTCCGCATCCTGCATGGTACTGAGATGGAGATCCGCGCCGACGGGACGCTCGACTATCCCGACGAGCTGCTCGCGCGATTCGACGTCGTGGTGGCCTCGGTGCATACCGCTCGCGGCCAGTCCGGTGAGCAGCTCACCCGGCGCACACTGGCGGCGATCGAGCACCCCCACGTCGACGTCATCGCCCATCCCACCGGCCGCATCGTCAATCGGCGCGATCCGGTCGCTCTCGACTGGCCGGTCATCTTCGAGGCGGCCGCGCGCACCGGCACCCTGCTCGAGATGAACGGCAGCCCTCGCCTCGATCTTGACGACGCGCTGGCCGGCGCAGCCGGCCGCGCGGGGGTTCGCCTCACCGTGGCCAGTGATGCCCATCGGACCGAGGAGCTCGACCAGGTGGCGTACGCCGTGTCGATGGCGCGCCGCGCATGGC
>JBKOZM010000137.1:0-3934 GCA_046725855.1 Chloroflexota bacterium
GGCGAGGCCGCGGCCATAGCGCCGCGGCCTCGCCGCATCGGTCTACAATCCCCGTCCCATGACACGCGATCGAGCTGCGGGGGCGATCGGGTTCGGCTCCGGCATATCCAACGATCACAAGGACGGGGTCCGCTGGGTCGACTACGAGAACATCAGCTGGAACCCGGTCTTCTGCAAGCGCTGCGACATCTGCGTCGAGATCTGCCCCAAGGACACGTTGGTCCTGCGCAACGACGCGATCATCGAGGAGGAGAACTGCATCCTCTGCGGCCTGTGTGAGCGCTACTGCCCGGACTTGGCCATCGAGATGCTCCCCGCCGCGCTCGCCGCCCACGCCGGGAAGGGCGAGAGCGCCGAGAGCTGAGCGCGTGACCCGCAAGCTGACCCAGGGGAACGAGGCGGTCTTTCGCGGCGCCATCGCCGCCGGCGCCGACTACTACGCGGGCTATCCGATCTCGCCGTCGACCGAGATCCTGAACATCGCGTCGGGCTGGGCGGCCGAGCATCCCGAGTTCCGCTTCCTGCAGGCGGAGGATGAGATCGCCAGCGCCAACGCGGTGATCGGCGCCTCGCTGGCCGGCGCCAAGGCCTTCACCGCCACCAGCGGGCCTGGCTTCAGCCTGATGCAGGAGGCCATCGGCTACGCCCAGAAGGTGGGCGTGCCATCGGTCTTTGTGGACGTCCAGCGCGTGGGTCCGGCGACCGGCATGCCGACCATGCCGGGCCAGGGCGACATCATGCAGGTCCGCTATGGCAGCACTGGCGACTACACCCCCATCGCCTTCTATCCGAACGGCGTGGAGGAGGCGTTCAGGGTCACCGTCCAGGCCTTCAACGCGGCGGAGGAGTCGCAGTCGCCGGTCGTGATCCTGAGCGACACGTTCGTGGCGCACCTGAACGAGGTCGTCGACCTCGACGAGCTGGCGGGCAGCCTGCCGGTTGTCGACCGCACCATCCCGCCGCTGGGACGCCACGAGCTGGGCAATCCGCGCTTCTTCGCCGGCGTGCTGATGTACGAGCACGGCCCGAACGCGGGAGAGCCGGCAACCGCGGACGCCGACGAGTACCTGCGCCAGTACTACGAGGCCAAGCATCGGCACACCGAGGTGGCGAGCCGCTATCCGCTCTATGAGCATGGCTGGAACGTCGATGCCAAGGTGCTCGTGATCTGCTACGGGATCGTCAGCCGCGTGGCGGCGCCGCTGGCGCCCGACTACGCCCTCTTCCGCCCGATTCGCATCCACCCGATCCTGGCCGATGAGCTGGCGGCCATCGCGGATCGCTACGAGGCGATCGTCTGCCTCGAGGCGAACGACGGCCAGTACGCCGACATGGTGGAGCTGAGCCTCCGACGCGAGGTGAAACGCGTGCCGCTGCTCGGCGGGCGCATCAGCCTGGAGGCGGTGCGTGACGGGCTGGCGCGGGTGCTGTCCGGCGGCCCGGCTGAGCCGCCGATCCCGCCCGCGCCGACCGAGGCGCAGCCACGCTCGGCGCTGGGAGTCGGCTGATGCCTGAGGCGGCCTTTGCGGAGCTCGGCTTCAAGCGACACCTGAAGCTGGACCTGTTCCCGACCATCTGGTGTCCCGGCTGCGGGATCGGCACGATCATGATCGAGCTGGCCATGGTCCTCGACGAGATGGGGCTGGACGAGACGAACACGGTGGTGGTGACCGGGATCGGCTGCACCGGCCGCATGGGCAGCTACCTCAAGTACGAGAGCGTCTACACCCTTCATGGACGCACCCTGCCGGTGGCCGAGGCCATCAAGACGGTGCGGCCGGAGATGAACGTGATCGTGGTGGCAGGTGACGGCGACACGGCCAGCATCGGCGGCAACCACTTGATCCACGCCATCCGTCGCAACGCGCGACTGACGGTGCTGTGCAACAACAACGAGATCTACGGGCTGACCGGGGGCCAGACCGGCCCCACCACGCCCACCGGGACGAAGACGCTGTCGAGCCCGGGCGGCAACCCGAACACGCCCATTAACCTGCAGGGACTGGTCCGCAGCTCGCCGCAGGCCATCTACGCCAAGACGACCGTCTACCACCAGCTGCACATGCGCAACGTGATCCGCGAGGCGATCGAGCACGACGGCTTCAGCTTCGTGGACATCACCAGCCAGTGCATCGAGAACAACGGCCGGCGCATCGGCTTCGCCAGCGCGAACGAGATGCTCAGCTTCTACCGCAAGACGTACAAGCGCGCTGCCAAGGATGCGGTGCGTCTCAACCCGTTCGAGATCGGCATCCTCTACCCGGAGACCGATGGCGCGGCCACCATGAGCGGCAACGGCAGCGCGGCGACCGCGGAGACCACGGCGCCAGAGCGTCCAGAGGCCCTGCCGGAGCAGCCGCCGGGACCGATGGCATCGGCCACAGAGTCTCCAGGCGCGGCAGGCGCCACCGCGGCGGCGCCGGCCAGCGACGACGAGAAGGCGCGCCGGCGGGCCGAGTCCCAGGAGCGGGCGGCGCTCATGGCCCAGCTACCGGCGGAGGTGAAGCTGCGGGTCGCGAAGAAGGAGCTGACCCTGGTCGAGGCGTTGACCGATGCCGGACTGGCCATTCCGGAATGGCTGCGCACCGGCGCCAGTGCCCCCGCCGGCGCGCCGGTTGCGGCTGGCGAGGTCGAGATCAGCGCCACCGGCGCCGACCTGCGCACGCAGGAGCAGCCGACCGAGCTGGCTGCGCAGAAGGCCGAAGCCGCGGTCGAAGGGCGCAACCTGATCGGCGGCGCGCCCGGGACGGACACCCAGCCGGCGGCGCCGCGGACCGCCGCGGACGCTGCGCCGCCATCGGCCCCTGGCCCGGCCCCGTCGGATCCGAAGGAGGCCAAGCGCGCCGAGGCGCAGCGCAAGCTGGCGCTCATGCAGCAGCTGCCGTCCGAGCTGAAGCTGCGCGTGGCGAAACGCGAGATCAGCCTTGCCGACGCTCTCCGAGAGGCCGGCGTCGACCCGGAGGCATCGGTCTAGTCCGGTGACGACGCGGATTGCGCTCGATGGGGTGGGGGGCCAGGGCGTGCGCCTCATCGCCGGAGTGCTCGGCGCGCTGCTGGCGCGGATGGGCAAGCAGGTTACGGTGCTGTTCGACTACGACTCGAGCGTGCGCGGCAGCATGTCGGACGCCTTCGTCATCTTCGACGACGTCCCAATCGCCAACCCGGTCGTCGAGGAGGCGGACATCATGCTGAAGCTGGCGGACAAGGGCCACCTGCGCATCAGCGGTCGCAAGGTGGTGACCGATCTCGGCCTCGGCCGGCCCGGCGACGAGCAGATCCCGTTCGCGACCCTGGGCAGCGAGCACTTCGGCAAGGAGCTGTTCGGCAACATGATCGCGCTCGGCCGGCTGCTGCGGTTGGCCGCGATCGACTTCGACGAGGCGGCCATCCGTGAGTCGCTGCCGCGCCGCTTCGTGGAGGAGAACCTGGCGGCCATCCGCTTCGGCTACGAGCTGACGCCGGAGGAGATCGCGCGCCTGGCCGAGGCCGCTCCGCCGTCACGCTTCGAGATGAACGACGCGGCCACGGCTCCCCACCACCGTGAGACGGGGATTGCGACCGGCGGCTCGATGGCGGTCGCCGGCGACGTCGGGGAGTCAGGCTGAGGCCGGAACGGCTCCCAGCTGGTCGAGCGCCGCGTCCAGCGACCCACCCTCCTCGGGCGTGAGCGGTCGCATCGGGGCCCGCATGTCTGGCTTGACCGGCACCCCGCGACGCGCGAGCACGTGCTTGACCGATGCGATGAACGGCTGTCCCTCCATGGCGCCGCGCAGGCCCGTGAGCCGTGCCTCCGCATCGGTCCCCGGGCGGTCGAGTGCCTCACGCACTGCCTCCGGGAAGGCCGCCGCCAGTCCGGATACGGCCCCGACCGCCCCACGAGCCAACGCCGGCAGCAGCAGCGGCTCCGAGCCGATCAGCATCGGCAGACCGAGGT
>JBKOZM010000138.1:0-29301 GCA_046725855.1 Chloroflexota bacterium
GACGGGGTCACCAAGCTCAGCAAGTTCGGCTCGGCGCGATCCATGGAGGAGCAGCAGGCCGAGAACATCCGGAAGATGTTCCTGGCCATGGCCGAGGACGTGCGGGTGGTCATCATCAAGCTCGCCGACCGGCTGCACAACATGCGCACCCTCCAATTCCTGCCGGAGGAGAAGCAGGCCCGTATCGCGCACCAGACGATGGAGATCTACGCTCCGCTGGCCCACCGCCTGGGCATGTGGCAGATCAAGTGGGAGCTGGAGGACCTCTCCTTCAAGTACATCGACCCGGAGAAATATCGACAGCTGGTGGAGATGCTCGCGGACCGTCGCAAGGTCCGCGAGTCGTTCATTAACAAGAGCATCGCCATCTTGCGCAAGGAGCTGGGCAAGGTCGGCATCGAGGCCGATATCTCGGGCCGGCCCAAGCACCTGTACTCCATCGCCAAGAAGATGGAGCGCAAGGGCGTGGAGTTCGACGAGATCTACGACGTCAACGCCATCCGCGTGCTGGTCGACGAGGTGAAGGACACGTACGCCGCCCTGGGCGTGGTGCATTCCATCTGGCGCCCGGTGCCGGGCCAGTTCGACGACTACATCGCCATGCCCAAGGCGAACATGTACCAGTCGCTGCACACCGCCGTCATCGGGCCCGATGCCAAGCCGCTCGAGGTCCAGATCCGGACGCGCCAGATGCACGAGGTGGCCGAGGCGGGGATCGCCGCCCACTGGCGCTACAAGGAGGGGTCGCGCGGCGACCGGCGCTACGACGAGAAGCTGGCCTGGGTCCGCCAGCTGATCGACTGGCAGCGTGAGGTGGCCGACGCCACCGAGTTCGTGGAGGGCCTGAAGCTGGAAGTCTTCCAGGACCAGGTGTTCGTGTTCACCCCCAAGGGCGACGTCAAGGACCTGCCCAACGGAGCCACCCCGCTCGACTTCGCCTACCGGATCCATACCGATGTCGGCCATCGAACCATCGGCGCCAAGGCCAACAACCGATTGGTGCCGTTGGACTATCGCCTGCGCAACGGCGACATCGTGGAGATCATCACCACCAAGGCCGCGCACGGGCCGTCGCGCGACTGGCTGAACATCGTCCGCACCTCGGCGGCGCGCGAGAAGATCCGCCAATGGTTCAAGCGCCAGGAGCGCGACGAGAACATCAGCCAGGGCAAGGAGCTGCTCGATCGCGAGCTGCGACGCCTGGCCCACGAGACGCTGGCCAGCATCAAGACCGAGAAGCTGACCGAGCTCGCCGCGCAGGCGCACTACAAGGAGCTGGACGACTTCTTCGCCGCCATCGGCTATGGAGCCATCTCGCCGGCGTCGGTGGTCAGCAAGCTGGAGATCCACGACGACGCGGCGATCACGCTGCCCGAGGTGGCGCCGCCGTCCGCCGCCCCCTCCTCTGGCGGGGTGCGGGTCAAGGGCGTGGGCGACCTGCTGGTCCGCTTTGCGAACTGCTGCTCGCCGATCCCGGGCGACCCGATCACCGGCTACGTGACCCGCGGGAAAGGCGTGACCGTGCATCGGGCCAACTGCCGCTCGGTCCTGTCGGAGCGCGACATCGAGCGGCTGATCGACGTGGAGTGGGAGTCGGTCGACCAGCAGACCTACCCGATCACGATCCGGATCGACGCCATGGACCGCCCGGGCCTGCTCAACGAGATCACCAACGTCGTGGCCGAATACAAGGTGAATATCGTGGCCGCCTCGATCGGCACGCACCCGGACGGCACGGCGACGATCACGGCAACCTTGAAGGTGACGTCACTCCAGCAGCTCTCCAAGGTGCTGGTCCGGATCGAGCGGATCCGCGACATCACCACCGTCACCCGGGAGACCCGTTAGGCCTGCGTGCCCTGAGGTGCTGCGGTCATTCGCGCTAGGGTGCCTTTGAGGCGCCCGACTTCTCAGGCGCGACTGGCGGCAGCGTTAGAGGCAGTCGCTGGCTGTCTCGCGTGCCCGCTGAGCGTGAAGTGCCCACGGAAGCCGCGATTTCCGCCGCTAATGCTGCGCTCATTCGCGCTTGATGAGCGGCGTCGCCTCCACCCTCGCCCAGTGCGCGCGTCAGGCCCCATTTGTGCAGCACAGCCGCACAGCCGCACAGCCGCACAACTTGGGCCGACACCAGGAGGCGCCCTGAGAAACCGAGGTGCGAATCGTGGCAGAACCCAGTCGCAAAGCGATTGAAGAGATCCTCTACCTGATGCGCGAGGCGTTCGAGGGCGCCGGCATCGAGGAATCGGGCGAGAGCCAGGCGCTGCTAACGAACCTGGCGACCGTTCCGGAAGCTCACTGGCGGGCGATGCCGCCGGGCTTGGACCGCAGCATCGAGTCGATCGTGCTGCACATCGGCTCGTGCAAGGTCATGTACGACGACTACGCCTTCGGCGAGGGAACCCTCTTCTGGGATCAGCCCGCCGTGCAGCCCTGGCAGGAAGGCGAGGCTCCCATGGACGAGGCGGTTGCCTGGCTTCGCGAAGCGCACGCCCGACTGGTGGAGCACGTGACAGCCCTGACCGATGACGACCTCGGCCGCCCGCGACGTGCGAACTGGGGCGAGGATCGGCCGACGCGCTGGCTCATCACCGCCATGATCACGCACGACGCCTACCACGCCGGCGAGATCAACCACCTCCGGTCGCTGATGTCAGGCGACGACCGATGGATGTTCGTCCGCGAGACTGAGGGGGAGCGGGTGCCCGAAGCGCAAGCCAGATCTGGATCGACGCCGCTGCCGCCAGGGTGACCCCCTGGACCCAGACCGCCGGCGGCGTCGCCAGCACGTCCGCGGCCGCCGGGAAGGTCGGCATCGAGATCGACAGCGACGCGAGGAGGGATGCGGCGAAGGCGGCTGACATCGCCACGTAGGCGGCCAGGCTGGCGCGCGAGGTCGCAGCCATCGGCACCAGTAGCGCGAGCGCCGGAAACAGGTAGCGCTCGTGGACGCGGGTTGGCAGGAAGTAGAACGCGAACACGATGATGAGGCCCACGGCCAGCAGCGTTCGCAGGTCGCGGCCGCGGCGGAGGAGCAGCAACGCCGCGGCGACCCCCAGCAGCAGGAGGGCAACGCCGACGACGGCAAACCCATCGTCCGGCACCCGATAGCCAAAGGCCAGGGCCCAGGGATTGGGCGCCGATGCTGACACGAACGGCTTGTAGTCCGCGATCCCCATCACGTCCTCGACCAGGCGGATGGGGTCCAACAACAGCGGCAGCGTAACGGCCAGGTACGCCGCCAGGCCCGCGCCGAGCACGCGCATCGGAGCGGTGCCCCGCCCCGTCGCCCGCCAGTCGAGCATCGCCACCGCCACGACGGGCAGCAGTACGAGCCCGAACTGCGGCTTGACGAGGCCCGCCAGCACGGCCAGCGTTGCTGCCAACCCGTATCGCGGGACGGCCAGCGCCACCAGCGCGGCCAGGAAGAGGAGCGTGCCGGCCGCGTCGACCTGTCCCCACATCGGTCCGGCGATGAGGACGGCCGGGTTGAGCAGGTAGAGCGCCGCGGCCGCCAGGCCGTGTCCCGGCCCGGTCGGGCCGCGCACAACGAAAAACAGCAGGACGCCAATAGCCAGGTCGAACGGGATCGAGGAGCCCTTGATGGCCAGGTCGAGCGCCTCGCCGTCCAACGCGATGCCCAAGGGCCAGTAGAGGTAGAGGAGCGCGGGATAGATGGAGATCGAGTGCGCGTAGAAGCCCCACGGCCCGACCTTGGCGAGGAGCTCGGCCCAGCGGTGCATGACCAGCACGTCTCCGCTGTGGCCGTCGAGCCCAAGCGCCCACAGGCGAGCGGCGAGCGAGAGGGCCAGCAGCGCGACCAGCGCCGCCAGGGTCATTCGCTCTCGACGCACGGTGACCACTCGCATCGGCGCAGGCTACTGCCGACCGCCGGCCACGGCCAGCATCGGTACACTGCGGCGCATGCCCCGCCAGATCGCTGCGCCGCGTGGCACGCATGACCTGCTGCCGGAGGATGGGGCGGCCTGGGAGCGCCTGGAGGCGGTGGCACGGGACCTCGCGCGGCGCTACGCCTTCGACCGGGTGGACACGCCACTCTTCGAGCGCATCGATCTCTTCGAGCGTGGCCTGGGCGAGACCTCCGACGCGGTCGAGAAGGAGATGTTCCGCGTCAGCGGGCCCAGGGGAAGCGAGGAGGAGCGCGCCGAATGGGCGCTCCGTCCGGAGCCCACCGCCGGAATCGTCCGCTCCTACATCGAGCGCGGCATGCACGTTCGACCCGGCCCGCTGCGGGTCTGGATGCTCGGCCCTATGTTCCGCTATGACCGGCCGCAGGCCGGCCGCTACCGACAGTTCACGCAGTGGGACGTCGAGGTGCTGGGGGATCCGGGACCGATGGTCGACGTCGAGCTGATCGAGCTCGGGCATCGGTTCTTCGCGGAGGCAGGCGTGCAGAACGTGGTCGCCCACCTGAACTCGATCGGAGACGGGGTCTGCCGCCCCGGGTACCGGCAGGCGCTGGTCGACTACTTCAGTGGCCATGAGGACCGCCTGACCGATGACTCCCGGCGGAGGCTGCAGGTAAACCCGCTGCGGGTCCTGGACGACCGGCTGCTGGACGCTGAGCTGGCCGCCGGCGCGCCGCGCGCGATCGACCACCTGTGTGACCCCTGCCGCGAGCATTTCGACACGGTGCGCGGGTTGCTCGACGCGCTCGGGCTGCGGTACCAGCTCGACCACCGGCTGGTGCGCGGCCTGGATTACTACACCCGCACCACGGTCGAGTTCTTCGTGGCTGGGCGGGAGGGCCAACAGCAAGCGCTCGGAGGTGGCGGGCGCTATGACGGCCTGGTCGAGGTGCTGGGTGGGCGTCCGACGCCGGGCATCGGCTTCGGGATGGGGATCGACCGCACCGCGATCGCGGCAGAGGAGCAGGGTGTGATGCCGCCGGAGCCCACGCCGCTGGTGGCCGTGCTTTCAGCCGACGCGGAGGTGCTCGAGGCGCGGCTGCGGGTGGCCGGCAGGCTGCGAGACGCCGGCCTGCGGGTCCGGGTCGATGGCAGCACCCGCAAGCTCGGCAAGCAGCTGGAATCTGCGGCGAAGCTCGGCGCTAGGTGGGCGGTGATCGTGGGGGCTGAGCTGGAACGGGGGAGCGTGATCCTTCGCGACCTGTCGGCCGGGGAGCAGCGCGAGCTGCCGCTGAACGAGGTGGCTGGAGCGCTGAGCTAGGTCACCCCCGTCGGCTACCATTCGGCATCCCATGGCACAGGCCTTCCGGACGCATACCTGCGGCGAGCTGCGCCCCGATCACGTCGGAGAGCGGGTGACGCTGGCCGGCTGGGTCCACCGCCGGCGCGACCACGGTCACCTGACCTTCCTCGACCTGCGCGACCGCTACGGGATCACCCAGGTAGTGACCAGCGCCGACGAGGTGGGACCTGCCCACGCGGCTGCCGAGCCGGCCCGTAACGAGTGGGTGGTGCAGGTCGAGGGAGTCGTCCGCCATCGGCCCGAAGGCACCTCCAACGCTGAGCTGGCGACCGGGGGGATCGAGGTCGCGGTGGATCGGTTCGAGGTCCTCAACCAGAGCAAGGTGCCGCCCTTCTACATCAACGAGGAGCAGCCCGGCCTCGACGAGTCGCTGCGGCTCACCTACCGGTACCTTGACCTGCGGCGCCCGCCGCTCCAGGGACGGCTGCTCCTGCGCGGCCGCATGGCGGGGGCCATCCGCCGTGCCCTGGAAGCCTTGGGCTTCGTGGACGTCGAGACGCCGACGCTCATCCGCTCCACGCCGGAAGGCGCGCGTGACTTCATCGTGCCTAGCCGGCTGCAGCCCGGCACCTTCTACGCGCTGCCCCAGTCACCCCAGGTGCTCAAGCAGCTGCTGATGGTGGCCGGCTTCGACCGCTACTACCAGCTCGCGCGCTGCTGGCGCGACGAGGACTTCCGCGCCGACCGTGGGCCGGAGTTCACCCAGATCGACATCGAGATGAGCTTCGTCAAGGCCGAGGACGTGATGACGGTCGTCGAGGAGATGGTCATCACCGTCACGCGCGAGATCCTGCCCGAGCGCTCGCTGCTGGCGACGCCGTTCCCGCGCCTCACCTACGAGGAGGCGTTGGGCCGATACGGATCGGACAAGCCGGACCTGCGCTTCGGGATGGAGCTGGTCGACCTGGGCGAGGCGGTTGCCGGCGTGGAGTTCCGGGTCTTCGCCGAGCCACTGACGGCCGGTGGGGCCGTGCTCGGCATCCGCGTCCCGGGACAGGGCGACTACTCGCGGCGCCAGCTCGACGAGCTGACCGAGCTCGCCCAGCGTCACGGCGCCAAGGGCCTGGTCCACCTCTCGGTGGCGACCGATGGCTCCCTCCACGGACCGGCGGCCAAGTTCCTGGACTTGACGCAGAGTGCGGCGCTCATCGAGGCCACCGGCGCCGAGCCCGGCGACCTGCTTCTCATCGTGGCCGACACCGATCGCATCGTGGCCGCCGAGGCCCTCGGCCGGCTGCGCCTGGAGATGGGCGAGCGCCTGGGACTGCGTGACCCAAACACGCTGGCCTACCTCTGGGTCTATCCCTTCCCGATGTTCAAGTGGGACGCCGAGCTCAACCGCTGGGACGCGACCCACAACCCGTTCAGCGCGCCCCTCTGGGAGGAGGAGGCTCGCCTGGAGACCGATCCGGGATCGGTCCACGCTCAGCAGTACGACCTGGTCCTCAATGGCTGGGAGCTGGGAGGTGGCAGCGTGCGGATCCATCGGCGCGACCTCCTGGAGCGCGCCTTCGCGCTGATGGGCCACACCATCGAGGGCATGCGCGACCAGTTCGGCGCGCTGCTCGACGCGCTCGAGTACGGCGCACCGCCGCACGGCGGGATCGCCATCGGGCTGGACCGATGGGCGGCCCTGTTCGCCGAGCAGGACAACATCCGGGAGGTGACCGCTTTCCCGAAGACGCAGTCCGGCAGCGACCTGATGATGGACGCCCCCTCACCCGTCGCTCCGACGCAGCTCGACGAGCTGGGGCTGCGGATCGTGGAGAAGTAGCGGCCGGTAGTGATGGGGCGCTCGAGCGGCTGCAACGGCCACGCACGGCCGCGCGTCTGAACCGCCGATGGGCACCGCAAGCCGCGACTCGAGGGGCGTTGGGTTGACGCACCGCTCAGGCTAGACTGCCGCCGTGGCGACCCGAGCAGCCGCATCCGAGCGACGCTCTGCCGAACTGGCGGCAGCGCTTTCGTTCCTGCTGCCCGGTCTCGGCCAGGGCTGGCTCGGCGCATTCGGCCGAGGCCTGGCGATGGCCCTCCCGGTGCTCCTGCTCGTCGGCTTCGCCATTGGGTTCGTCATGGCCCAGGGCTGGACCCATGCGGTGTTGGTGGCGGTTCGGCCGAGCGTGCTGATGCCGCTGCTGATCCTGAACGCGCTGCTGCTGGCCTGGCGCGCCGGTGCGATCGTCGACGCCTGGCGGCTGGCGCGCCGCGGCTCGCCGCCGAGCGGTGGGAGCAGCCAGGGGCGGCGCGTCATGGCGGCCACCGTCCTGGGCGTCCTGCTGGTCCTGACGCTGGGGACGCACGTCGGCCTCGGCTACCTGGGCTACAAGACCTACGACACGATCACCTCCGTCTTCGTCACGCCCGAGCCGAGCCCCGCCGGCACGCCGGAGCCGACCACAGACCCCTCGGCAGAGCCGACCAACACGCCCCGACCCACGCCGGAGCCGACGCCGACCCCCATCTGGTCGACGAATGGCCGCCTGGACATCCTGCTGGTGGGCGGGGACGCCGGGCCCGGTCGCTGGAGCCTCCGCACCGACACGATGATCCTGCTCAGCATCGACGTTCGGACCGGCCGCGCGGCGATGTTCGGCATCCCGCGCAACCTGCGAAACGTGCCGCTGCCGGAGGGCCCGGCCGCGGCCTTTCCCGCCTGCGCCTGCTTCCCGGACATCCTCAACGGGCTGTACGTGTATGCCGGCGCGCAACCCGAATGGTTCCCCGGGGGCGAGTCGCGCGGGTATCAGGCCCTGCAGGACGCCGTGGCCGAGATGACAGGCCTGCAGATGGACGGGATGCTGGTCGTCACGCTGCAGGGGTTCGTGCGGCTGGTCGACGCGCTGGGCGGGCTGGACATCACGACCCCCTACAACCTGTATGACGCCAGCTATCCGAGCGAGGACGGCAGACACCACGAGGTGATCTGGATCCCCGCCGGCGCGCACCATTTCGACGGGCACATGGCCCTCGCCTTCGCGCGCTCGCGCCACCAGGACTCGGACTACGACCGGATGTATCGCCAGCAGCTGACGCTCACGGCGCTGCGGCGGCAGCTGGACCCATGCACCCTCATCCTGCGCATCCCCGAGCTGCTCGACATCGCCAGGGACTCGCTCTGGACGAACATGCCGATCGAGCAGCTGCCCGACCTGTTCGCCCTGGGCGCCAGGGTGCAGATCGATCAGATCGCCAAGTACCAGTTCTGGCCGCCGGACATCCCCGAGGACCTGGACGCGGCCGGGCTGGCCCTGATCCGCGAGATGGTGGTCGATCCCTTCCCGGCCACCGGTACTCCTGCCAGCCACGCACCGTCCCGGGCACCTGGCGACCCCGGCGCGAGCGCCGCACCGACGCAGCCGCCGGATAGCGGCTGCTGAAGCGGGAGCGGCCCCTGCGTCATAATCGGGCGGCCATGACCGTCTACCTCGACCACGCGGCCACGACTCCGCTGCGGCCCGAGGTGCTCGAGGCGATGCTGCCGTACCTGACCGAGCGGTGGGGCAACCCGTCGAGCATCCACGCCTCGGGACGCGACGCACGCCGAGGGCTCGACGAGTCGCGCGAGACGGTGGCTCGCCTGCTCGGCGCCAGGCCGCGTGAGGTCGTGTTCACCAGTGGCGGGACCGAGTCCGTCAACCTGGCGATCAAGGGCGCGGCGTGGGCCGCCAGCGCCCGCGGCCGGCACATCGTCACGACCGCGGTCGAGCACAAGGCGGCCCTCCACTCGTGCGCGGTCATGGGGCGTCATGGCTTCGAGGTGACCTATCTGCCGGTGGACCGATACGGGCGCGTCGACCCCGGTGCGGTGGCCGCCGCGATCACCGAACGAACTTCGCTGGTCAGCGTGATGTACGCCAACAACGAGGTTGGCACGATCCAGCCGATCCGCGAGATCGGGGCCATCTGCCGCGAGCGGCGCGTGCTCTTCCACGTCGACGCGGTCCAGGCGGCGGGCTTCCTGCCGCTGGACGTCGACACCCTGCAGGTCGACCTGCTGAGCCTGGGCGCGCACAAGCTGTACGGGCCGAAGGGCGTGGGCGCGCTGTTCGTCCGGCACGGAAGCCAGCTGCTGCCGCAGCAGTCCGGCGGTTCGCAGGAGCGGCAGCGTCGGGCAGGGACGGAGAACGTCCCGGGCATCGTCGGGCTGGCGCGTGCGCTCGAGCTGGCGCAGGGCGATGCCGGGGAACGCGACCTCGAGAACGCGCGCCTGACCGGGCTGCGCGACGGGCTGATCGCGGGCCTGACCTCGATCCCGGGCGTGTCCCTCACCGGCCATCCCGAGGAGCGGCTGCCGAATAACGCCAGTGTGGTGGTCGACGGGATCGAGGGCGGCGACGCGGTGGCGGCGCTCGACCTGGAGGGGATCGAGGTCTCGACCGGCAGCGCCTGCACCACCGGATCGGCCGAGCCGAGTCACGTCCTGCTGGCAATGGGAATCCATCCCGAGCTGGCCCACGGCTCGCTGAGGCTGACCGCAGGTCGCGCCACGACGCCGGACGAGCTGGCGCACACGATCGAGGTGATGCGCGCCGTGATCGGGCGGCTGCGCGATTTCACGGCGCCGCGTCCCGCGGTCGCATCGGTCTAGTGGGGAGGATCGTGGCCGCCATGAGCGGCGGGGTCGACTCATCGGTGGCGGCCGCGCTGCTGGCGCTCGACGCGACGGCCAATGGCGACGAGGTGGTCGGCGTCTGGATGCGCCTGCACCCCGACGGCGGCGAGGGGTACGAGCAGAGCCGCAGCTGCTGCTCGCCGGACGCGGCGGACGACGCGCGACGCGTGGCGCAGATCGTCGGCATCCCGTTCTTCGCGCTCAACCTGGAGCGCGAGTTCGAGGCCAAGGTGATCGACGCCTTCGCCGACGGCTACCTGGATGGCGCCACGCCGAACCCGTGCCAGGCCTGCAACCAGTACATCAAGTTCGACGTGCTGCTGCGCCGTGGGCTGGCCGCCTACGGGGCCGATCGGGTGGCGACGGGCCACTACGCGAGGGTCGAGCGGCGTGACGGCGCGTACCGCCTGCTGCGCGCCGCCGATGCGGACAAGGACCAGACCTATTTCCTGTGGGTGCTCGACCAGGAGCAGCTGGCGGCCACCTGCTTCCCCCTGGGCGAGCTGACCAAGCCCGAAGTGCGGCGCATCGCCGCTGAGCTGGGGCTCCCCACTGCCGCCAAGCCGGAGAGCCAGGAAATTTGCTTCGTGCCCGCCGGCGACTATCGCGAGCTGCTCGCCGAGCGGCGCGGCTACACCGGCGAGCCCGGCCCGATCCTGGATGCCGAGGGGACGCGGCTCGGCACTCACTCCGGTTACGCCCACTACACCGTGGGCCAGCGGCACGGGCTGGGCCTGGCGCTCGGCGAGGCGGCCTACGTGCGCGAGGTGCGGCCCGCCACCAATACGGTGGTGGTCGGCCGGCGGGACGAGGTGGCCGCCCGGCAGTTTGCGGTCGAGGGGCGCCGCTTCGTGGGCGGCGAGCCGCCGGCCGAGCGCTTCACCGCCTCGGTGCGCATCCGGCACCGCTCGCCCGACGTGGCGTGCGAGGTGACCCTGGTCGGCGACGAGCGCTTCGTGGTCGAGACGGCCGAGCCGGTCTGGGCACCGGCACCGGGACAGGCTGCCGTCCTGTACGACGGCGAGGCCTGCCTGGGCGGCGGTCGGATTGCCGCAGCATGACCCGCCATGACGCCATGGATGCTCCTCACCGCCCTGGTGGCGGCCATCAACCTCGCCGCCTTCGTTGCCGTCCGGGGTCGGTGGGGCCGGATCGTCCTGCCGCTGGCGATCGCCGCCGTGCTGGGGACCATGGCTGGCGACGCGATCGGCGCACGTACCGGGCTCGAGATCTGGCGGCTGGGCGACTATCACCTGGTGGCGGCGTCGGTTGGCGCTCAGCTGGCGATGCTCGGCACCCTGCTGCTCGGCGCGCTCGTGCCGCAGGCGTCCGAGCCGCCGACGTCCGAGCCGCCGACGTGAGAGGCTGAGCGGCGATGGAGCTGGCGCAGACCATCTTCCAGGTAGGGGTCGGGGTGGGAGCCATCCTGGTCGGCCTGGGGGTGGTGCTTGCCGCGCTGAGCCTGCGCCCGGTCGCGCGCGACGCCCGGCGGCTGGCCAACGACGCGCGACGCCTGGTCCGGCTGACGGAGGAAGAGCTGCCGGCCATCCTGGCCGATGCGCGCGAGCTGGGTGCCGACGTGGAGGGGCTGGTGGCGGACCTGACCGCCCGCATCGAGGAGGTCGGCCAGGTGGCGGCCAACCTCGAGTATCCCGTTCCGCAATGGCCGACGTCACTGCCCCCACCACGTCCGACGCAGGGGCCGGTACAATCGGCGAACGCACGAGAGGACGAGCGGATCGCATGAGAGACTCTGGATTCGGCAGCTTCGTGGCTGGCCTGGCGATCGGTGGGCTCATCGGCGCCGCCATCGGGCTGCTCCTGGCTCCCGCCACCGGCGAGGAGCTGCGTGAGCAGGTTGGCGAGTTCGTCGATGAGAAGCGCGCCGCCTTTGACGAGGCGGTCAACGAGGGCCGTGCCGCGGCCGAGAAGGCACGCGCTGAGATGGTCAACGGATACGATGCGGATGCCGCCGGGGGCGAGGCCGCGCCGGAGGGCGCCGCTGGCTGAGGCCGCCACCGAGATCGCGCAGTCACGAGAGCCGGTGGTCGCCGGCTCTCGCCGTGAGTGAAGGATTCGTTCGACCGATGGACTGGATGAGCGCGGCAGACATCCGGGAGCGCTACCAGCGCTTCTTCGAGGAGCGCGGGCACACGCGTGTGCCGCCCGCGCCGCTGCTGGCCCGCGACGATCCCACCCTCCTGTTCGTCAACTCCGGGATGGTCCCGTTCAAGCGCGTGCTGACCGGCGAGGAGCGTCGCGACTACACGCGAGCGGTGGACGCGCAGCCGTGCCTGCGCGTGGCCGGCAAGCACAACGACTTCGAGGAGGTCGGGCGCACGCCGCGGCACCAGACCCTGTTCGAGATGCTCGGCAACTGGAGCTTTGGCGACTACTTCAAGCGCGAGGCGATCGGATGGGCCTGGGAGTTCCTGACCGAGGAGCTGAAGCTCGACCCCGAGCGCCTGGCGGCCACGGTCTACACCGATGACGACGAGGCGCACCGGATCTGGACCCAGGAGATCGGCCTGCCGGCCGAGCGGGTCGTGCGCTGGGGCAACATCGCGGCCGGCGACGACCACAACTTCTGGCAGATGGCCGACACCGGTCCCTGTGGCCCGTGCAGCGAGATCCACTTCGACCGTGGCGCCGAGCTGAGCGAGGGGCCGCACTGCATCCCGGACCACTCGG
This sequence comes from Chloroflexota bacterium, assembly GCA_046725855.1. Lineage (GTDB taxonomy): Bacteria > Chloroflexota > Limnocylindria > QHBO01 > QHBO01 > DASQFY01. The sequence goes on from JBKOZM010000138.1 coordinate 12,533, forward strand.
AGACCTGCCCGCGCTGGCTCGAGTTCTGGAACCTGGTGTTCATGCAGTTCGATCGGGCCGCCGACGGCACGCTCAGCCCGCTGCCGTTTCGCAGCGTCGACACCGGCATGGGCCTGGAGCGCACCGCCTCGATCGTGCAGGGGGTGGACAGCAACTACCGAACCGACCTGTTCACGCCGATCATCGACCGCCTGGCGGCGCATCTCGGGCACCGCCCGGAGGATGTGGAGGCGGAGCGCTTCAGCTACCAGGTGGTGGCCGATCACTCGCGGGCGATGACGTTCCTGATCGGCGAGGGGGTGAAGCCGGCGAACGACGGCCCGGGCTACGTGCTGCGCCGCCTCATCCGTCGCGCCGTTCGCCACGTGCGCCTGATGGGCATCCAGCAGCGGGTGCTGAGGGAGACGTGCGACGGGGTGGTTCAGGTCATGGGGGGCGCCTATCCGTTGCTGGCGCGCGAGCGGGAGCGAATCCTGACCGAGGTCGCCGATGAGGAGGCCAAGTTCCACCGCACCCTGGATGCAGGTAGCGAGCGGCTGGCTGCCCTGGTCGAGGCGGCTGGCCAGGACGGGACGATCCCGGGGGAGGAGGCGTTCCGCCTGCATGACACGTTCGGCTTTCCAATCGACCTGACGGTCGAGATCGCGGCGGAGCGTGGGGTCGGGGTGGATCGTGCCGGCTTCGACGCGGCGATGGCCGAGCAGCGCGAACGCTCGCGTGGAGCGAAGGCGGGTCGCTTCGCCGCCGACGAGCGGCTGGCGACACTGGCGAGCGAGTTCGTGGGCTACCCGAACCAGACCGATGCCGACGATCTGCGCATCCAGGGAATCGGCCAGGTTGACGGCCAGGCGCAGGTCGTGCTCGATCGCACCCCCTTCTACGCGGAGGGCGGCGGCCAGGTCGGCGATCACGGCGAGCTGATCGGCCAGAACGGGCGGCTGGTGGTCGAGGATACGCAGCGAGTCGGCGAGGCGATCGTGCACATCGGCCAGCTGGGAGGAGCGCTGGCCGAGGGCGAGGTCGTTGCGGCCCGGGTCGACGCCGATCGACGCTGGGACGCGGCGCGCAACCACACCGCCACGCACCTGCTCCATCGTGCGCTGCGGGACGTGCTGGGCGAGCAAGCCAAGCAGGCCGGCAGCTGGGTCGGACCGGACGGGTTGCGCTTCGACTTCCCCGCCAGCGGCGCCACGTCGCGCGAGCAGCTGCGTGAGGTCGAACGGATCGTCAACGCCCAGATCCGGCGCAACGCGACGGTGACGCCGGTCGAGATGGCCCTGGCCGAGGCGCAGGAGCTCGGTGCCGACATGTTCTTTGGTGAGAAGTACGCGCCGGACCGCGTGCGCGTGGTTCGGGTCGATGGCTACAGCAAGGAGCTGTGCGGCGGCACCCATGTTGCGGCCACCGGCCAGATCGGGACCTTCCGCATCACCGGCGAGTCGAGCATCGGCGCCGGGCTGCGGCGGATCGAGGCCGTGACCGGGGCCGCTGCCGACGAGCTCGTGGCGCGCCGCCTGGAGGCGCTGCGCGCCGCCGCCCAGCTGCTCGGCAGCGCCGATGAGCAGGTTCCCGAGCGGGTGGAGGCGCTGCTCAGCAGGCTGCGCGGGGCGGAGAAGCCGGATCGCGCCACGCGCGGCGACGGACCAGCCCGGCTCGACGCCGCCGCGGCGCTGGCCGACGCCCAGCAGGCCGGCGACACGAAGGTGATCGTGGCCAGCTACCCGGGCGCCGACGCCGCTGCCCTGCGTGTGCTGGCCGACGACTTGCGTGGCATGACCGGCCGCTTCGTTGCGGTCGCGGCCGGCGACGGTGGCGGCCCCTCATTGCTGGTGGCCGCCAGCCGCGACCTGGTGGCCGAGGGCTTCGACTCGGCGGCGGTGGTGCGTTCGGCTGCCGCGCTCATCGGTGGTGGGGGAGGTGGGCGCGGCGAGCTGGCTCAGGCCGGCGGACGGGACGCGACGCATCTCGACGAGGCCCTACGCGAGGCCGCGCGCCTGGCGCTCGAGGCGCTGCAGCGCGTCGAGTCGAGCTGACGGCCGAGGAGCCGGGCGGCGTGCAGCAGCTGCTGGGAGCCATCCTGGATCGCCTGCGAGGATTGCGCGCGAGCCCTGGTGGCGGCCCGACCTCGCTGACCGCCCTGGACGTGGGCACCGAGTTCGCCAAGGCGCTGGTCGTCGTGCTCGAGCCGTCCGAGGACGGCTTGGTCGGCGAGGTGCGCGGCGCGGGGCGCCAGCGGCAGGGCCTGACCCACATGCAATCAGGCACGGTCAGCGACATCGACGCGGTGGTGGCCAATTGTCGGCGCGCGCTCGACGAGGCGGAGGCGGCGGCCGGGCTGCGACCGTCGGCCGCCGTGATCGGCATCGCCGGCGAGCTGGTCAAGGGCGCCACCTCGGTGAGCACCGTGCGACGCGAGGACGCCCACGCCGCGCTGACCGAGGCGGAGCTGGAGTCGATCGTCGAGCGCGTGCAGGCCGAGGCGCTGGCCGACGCCGAGTCGCGCATCGCATGGGAGAGCGGTGTCGAGCGCCTGGACGTGCGGCTCGTGCACGCCGCCATCGTGGAGATGAAGATCGACGGCTATCCGGTCTCGAACCCGATCGGCTTCACCGGCGCCCAGCTCGAGCTGGCGGTCTTCAACGCCTTTGCGCCGATGGTCCACCTGGGAGCGCTGCAGTCGGTGGCCACCCAGCTCGGGTTGCAGCTGCTGGGTGTGATCGCCGAGCCGTATGCCGTGGCCACCTGCCTCGACCCCGGCGAGCTGGGCGATGCGGGGGCGGTCTTTGTGGACGTGGGCGGCGGCACGACCGATGTCGCGCTGGTGCGACACGGCGGCATCGCCGGCACGAAGATGCTGGCGTTGGGCGGCCGCGCGTTCACCAAGGGGCTGGCCGAGCGCTTCGGCCTCTCCTTCGCGCGCGCCGAGTCGGTGAAGCTGGCGGCTGGCAGCGACGGCGAGCTGCCCGAGCCGGTGGCGAGCGACGAGCTGGCGTCGGCACTGGTCGACGATGCCGCGGTCTGGCGCCGCGGGGTCGAGCTCATGATCGGCGACCTCGCCGACGGCGAGCTGCTCCCGGGTCGCATCTACCTGTGCGGCGGCGGCGCGCAGCTGCCGCAGATCGCGGCCGCGCTGTCCGACGACGACTGGTGGCGTCGACTGCCCTTCGCGCGGCGCCCGCAGGTGGCCAATCTCAACCCGGGCGAGGTGACCGGGCTGCGTGACGCCACCGCGACGCTGACCACCCAGCAGGACGTGACACCCATGGCGCTCGCGCGCCAGGCCCTCATCCTGGACGCTCAGGCGACGGCCGCCGAACGCGCCATGCGACGCGCCATGCGCGTCATGCAGCTGTAGTCCCGATGGCCGCCGAGACGCAGCTGCTCTACCTGGAGCCGGACGACGAGATCACGTCCGTCGTCCGCCGCCTGCGCGAGGCCGATGGCGATCGCGTCGTGCTCGTCGCCTCGGGACGCACCAAGGCGACGACGAGCGCCGTCGCGCTTCGTCTGCTGGCCCAGGTGGCGGCCGAGGAGGGCCGCGAAGTCGTCCTGGTCGCCGATCCGATGGCGCGGGCGCTGGCCGGCGAGGCCGGCATCCCCGCGTTTGCATCGGTGGCCGATGCGAATGCCGATGGCGCTATGGCGCCTGAGCCGGTGCCGCCGCGCCGGGCGCCGATCCACGTCGTGCGCGGCCAGGCCCAGCCGGCCGCTCCGCCGCCGGCACGCGTTCCGCCACCGCCGCCAGCCTCGATGGCCGGCGACGAGACGCAGGCCGTCCGGCTGCCGCCTGCGAGCCCCGCCCCGTCGCGTGCACGCCGACCCCGCGCCCTGCGCGTCGCGCCGCGCGCGCTGGTGGCCGTCGTGGTGGCGCTGCTCCTGCTGGCGGCTGCCGCACTCGCCGCCGTGCTGCCGGGTGCCACGATCACGATTCGGCCGGTGAGCGTCGCCGTCGGACCGCGGACCTACGGCGTCCAGCCGGACACGCAGCGCACGGACAGCGGCGAGGTATCGATCACGGTTCCCGGGACCGCGACGGGCGACCACCCAGTGCTCACCCCGGCCACCGGCACGGTCACGTTCCTGAACTACAGCTACGTCGTGGTGGAGATCCCCCAGGGCACGCGCGTGTCGGCGAGCGGCGAGGTCTTCTTCACGACTGTCGAACGCGTGCTGGCGCCGCCCGGTGAGCTGACCGGTGGCGATCCGCCGATCAACCCCGGCCGCGTGAGCGTGGGAGTGGTGGCCGAGGTGGCCGGCACGGGCGGCAACGTGGCGGCTGAGGCGATCGACACCGTCGAGAACCGAAATGTCGACCGCTACCTCCAGGCGTTTCCCAATCAGCGCGGCCGGCGCGTGATCAACCCGGAGGCGACCAGCGGCGGCGCCGAGGAGCACGTGCCGGTGGTCAAGCGGGAGGACGTGGACGCGGTCGTCGCGCAGCTCACCACGCAGCTGCAGGAAGGGCTTGCTGCGCGCCTCGCCGGGCACGCGGATCGCATCTACCCCACGGTCGAGCCATCCGCGCCGGTGATCGAGGTCCCCGATGACCTGGTCGGGTCGGAGGGGGAGGCGACCTTCGAGCTGACCGGCACCCTGCCGTACTCGGTGCCCTACGTGCTGCGAGCCGACGTCGAGGCGGCAGCGCGCGATCAGCTGCAAGCCGATGGCGCCGCGTTGCCGGCTGGCACCACGCTGCTGCCCGAGACGATCGAGGTCGACCCCGGCCAGGCCACGCTGGCCGGCCAGACGGTGCGCGTCCCCGTGTCCGTCCGGGCCGAGGCCGCGGCGGACGTGGACGAGGAGCAGGTGCGCGAGCTGGCGGCCGGCAGGACGCCCGACGAGGCGCGGGCGGCGCTGGCGGAGATGGGCGAGGTGACGGTCACGCTCTGGCCGGACTGGGTGGACCGCGTGCCGCGCCTGGGCTGGCGCATCGACATCGAGCTATCGGCGCCTGAGGCCGAATGAGGCGGTTTCTCGGCCTGGACCACGGCAGCCGGCGCCTGGGCGTGGCCGTGGGCGATTCGGAGACGGGCATGGCGTTCGCGCGGCCGGCCATCCGGCGGCGTGGCGGGCCTGCTGATCTGGAGGCGGTTGCGTCGCTGGCGAGATCCGAAGGTGCCGAGCTCGTCGTGCTGGGCCTGCCCCGCAACATGGACGGCAGCGAGGGGCCGCAGGCTGCCGCGGCGCGGGCCTTCGGCGATCGGCTGGTGGAGATCGGCCTGGAGGTCGCCTACGTCGACGAGCGGCTCACCAGCTGGGAGGCGGGCGAGCGGCTGGGCGCCAGGGGCGTGCGGCCGTCGCGCCAATCCGGTGAGCTGGACTCGGCGGCGGCCCGCCTCATCCTGCAAGAATACCTGGACGCCCAGTCCCGCCCTGACGCCGCACTGGAGGCCGAATGACCCGACCGCCGGACCCGCGCTGGGGCGCGGGCGAGCGACGCAACGCCCGGATCCGCGAGCTGCGCGAGCAGCGCCAGGGACCGATGCGTCGGCGTCGGACCTTCCAGCCTGCGGTCCTGGTCGCCTGGTTTGCCGGCGTCATCGCGCTGGTGGGCGTCCTCATTTTCCTGGGCTTCCTGGCCTTCGCCCCGAGTCTCTTCGCCTGGGTCGAGGAGCACCCGGGCTCGATCGAGCACGGCCTCGTCCAGGACTTCGTGGAGTGGTACCGGCCCGGGGCGCTGGATGACGTGGCGGCCAGTGACGACGGCCCGAGGGTGACGGTGGTCGTGAAAGAGGGGAGCAACGCGACCCAGATCGGGGAGCTCCTCTTCGACCAGGGCCTGGTGCGCAGCCGCCTGGCGTTCCAGTACGCCGTCCTGCAGGCGGGGCGCGAGTCACTCCTGGCAGCCGGCACCTATGACCTGTCGCCATCGCTGCGGCCATCGCAGATCGTGGATGCCCTGCGCCAGGTGCCGGGCGAGGAGGTGGTCGTCGCCATCCGCGAGGGCTGGCGCATGGAGGAGATCGTCGGCTATCTGGGCACGACGGACCTGACCATGAACCTGGAGGAATTCGCCGAGCTGGCCAAGGACCCGCCGGTCGACCTGCTGCGCAAGTACGACTTTCTGAACGACCTGCCGGTCGGGCGAAGCCTGGAGGGCTACCTCTATCCGGACACCTACCGGATCTTCGCGAACGCGACGGCGCGGGAGGTGATCGAGCTGCTGCTCACCACCTTCGGCGAGCGGCTGACGCCAGAGATCCGTGAGCAGATCGCCGCCCAGGGGTTGACCATCGACAAGGCCGTCACGCTGGCCAGCATCGTCGAGCGCGAGGCCGTGCTCGATGAGGAGCGGCCGCTCATCGCCGGCGTCTACTTGAACCGGATCCGAAACCCCGGTGCCGAGACGGTTGGCCTGCTGCAGGCCGATCCGACACTCCAGTATGCCCTGGCCACCGCCGAGTTCGGCGCGCGCCCGGTCGACGATTGGGGCGAGATCGAGTGGTGGGCTCCACTCGAGGTCGGCGGTAAGGATGTTGAGCTGCCGCCCGAGCTGGCCGGCTACCAGAGCTACCAGGTCAAGGGGCTGCCGCCCACGCCCATCTCGGCCCCGCGCATCGCCTCGCTCGCGGCGGTGGCGGCGCCCGACACCGCCAGCGGCTACTACTACTTCGTGGCGGCCTGCCCGAACGGCGAGCGCAACGGCTCGCATTACTTCGCGCGGACCCTGGGCGAGCACAACGCCAACATCGCCAAGGCCAACGCCGAGTGCCCCGCGTGACGGCCTCGGTCGGTGCCGCCACGCGCCTCGAGCGCGCGCGGGCGCTCCTTGACGAGCTGGAGCTCGACGCACTGCTCGTCAGCCGCAACGCGGCCGAGCGCTGGCTCTCCGGCTTCGTCATCCAGCGTGGCGACGAGCTGACCTCGGGCTACTCCGGCACGCTGCTCCTGACCCGCGCCGTACAGCTGATCCTCGTCGACGACCGCTACCTCGCGCAGGCGCAGGCCGAGTGCCGCGGCTGGGACGTCCGCCTCACGACCGAGCCGCTGCACGACGAGGTGGCCCCCCTGGCAGCTGAGCAGACCGTCAGCCGACTTGGAGCCGAGGCCCGCGTGCTGAGCCACGCCGACTGGGCCGCGCTCGAGGACGCCGGCCTCGAGCTGGTGCCCGTTGACGACGGGATGGTCACGTTGCGGCTCGTGAAGGACGCCGACGAGCTGGCTGCCATCGAGCGCGCCTGCAAGCTGACCACGGCCTGCTTCGAGCATCTGTTGGGTGTTGTCCGTCCCGGCATGACGGAGCGGGAGGTGGCCTGGGAGCTGGAGGGCTGGTTTCGCGCCAACGGTGCCGAGGACATCGCGTTCGAGCCGCTGGTGCTGGTCGGAGCCCGCGCTGCCATGCCGCATGGGACTCCCTCCGATGCGGTGGTGACGGCCGGCCAGCCGTTGCTCATCGACTTCGGCGGCCAGGTCGACGGCTACCGCAGCGACATGACCCGCACCATCTTCTTCGGCGAGCCAGCCGACGAGACGCGACGCCGCTATGAGGCGGTCCGCCAGGCCCAGCAGCTCGCCTTCCAGGCCGCCGCGCCCGGGGTCATCGGTACGGAGCTGGACCGGATCGCCCGCGAGCACCTGGCGCAGGCCGGGCTGGGCGAGGCGTTCACCCATGGCCTCGGCCACGGCATCGGTCTGGAGACCCATGAGGCGCCGATGCTCAAGGGCTGGGACCGCCCGCTGGAGGCCGGGATGGTCTTCACCCTGGAGCCGGGCGTCTATTTCCCGGGCGAGATCGGCATCCGGATCGAGGACGACGTGGTCGTGACCGATACGGAGGCTCGGCGCCTGACCACCGCGCCACGCGAGCTGCTGGTGCTCTGACCGAATCGTGCCGTGCTGTCACGATCGGTTGTGCTGCACAGCCGCACAGCCGCACAGCCGCACAACCGGCCTTGACAGTAGCGAGCGCCTATCCTGTCGGCGTGAATCCGGAGATCCGCATTTGATCAGCACTGGCGACGTCAAGAAGGGCGTCATCATCGAGCTCGACGGGCAGCTCATGAAGGTCCTGGACTGGACCCACATCAAGATGGCCCGCGGCTCGGCTCAGGTGCGCATGAAGCTCCAGAACGTGCGCCGCGGCGACATCGTAGAGCGGACCTTCCAGGCCGGCACGCGCTGGCCTCGGGCGAGGGTCGAGCAGCGCAAGGTGCAGTACCTGTACACCGATGGAGGGGCGTATCACTTCATGGACAACGAGACGTATGACCAGTTCACGGTGAACGGCGCCATGCTCGGCCAGGACGCGCGCTTCCTGAAGGAGAACACCGAGGTCTTCGTCTCGATGCACGAGGGCGAGGTGCTGGGCGTCGACCTGCCGGTCACCGTCGACCTCAAGGTGAGCCAGACCGATCCGGGCTTCGCCGGCGACACCGCCACCGGCGCCAAGAAGGCCGCCACCCTGGAGACCGGGCTGGTGGTGCAGGTGCCGCTCTTCGTGAATCCGGGCGACACGCTGCGGATCGACACCCGCAACGGCGAGTACGTGACTCGGGTCCAGTGAGCGCCGAGCAGCCGACCCTGTGGGACGCGCCGGCCGGCGAGGAGGCGGTCGTCACCACCGCCGCGCCGCGCATCTTGCGCGTCTCCGACCTCAACCGCCGCGTCCGGGCCCTGCTGGATGCCGATGCCACGCTGGTCGACGTCTGGGTCGAGGGCGAGGTCAGCCAGCCGTCCTTCCCGCCATCGGGACATTGCTTCTTCACGTTGAAGGACGCGGCCAGCCAGGTGCGCGCGGTGATCTTCCGCGAGGAGCTGGCGCGGGCGTCAGTGCGTCCCGAGCACGGCATGCAGGTCATCTGCCATGGCCGGGTGCGCGCCTACGAGCCGCAGGGGACGTACCAGCTGTACGTGGCCTCCATCACACCGGCGGGGGCCGGCGACCTGCACCAACGCTACGAGGCGCTCCGAGTCAAGCTCGCCGCCGAGGGCCTGTTCGGCGACGAGCGGAAGCGGCCGCTGCCGCGCTGGCCGCGCCGGATCGGGGTCGTGACCTCGCCGGTGGGCGCGGTGTGGCGCGACATCGGCAACGTCATGCGCCGCCGCTACCCGTTCGCCGAGCTGGTGCTGTCGCCAACCATCGTGCAGGGTGCCACCGCGGCCGGCGCGATCGTGCGGGCGCTGCACCGGATCTACGCCACCGAGCGGATCGACGTGGTGATCCTGGCCCGCGGCGGCGGCTCGCTCGAGGACCTGTGGTCCTTCAACGACGAGAAGGTGGTCCGCACCGTGGCCAGCGCACCGATGCCGATCATCGTCGGGGTCGGCCACGAGAGCGACGTGACGCTGTCCGACTTCGCGGCCGACGTGCGCGCGCCCACACCGTCGGCGGCCGCCGAGCAGGCGGTGCCCGATGCGACGCAGTTCACGGCCATCGTCGGCCGCCTGCGCGACCGCGCCTCGGCCGCCATCCTCGGGCGGCTTGCCGCACAACAGCGCTACGTCGCCGAGGAGGGGCGCGCGTTGGCCCGCCTGCGCCCGGACGTGACGGCAGCCCGTCAGCGGGCGGCGGACCTGGTCGATCGGAGCCATCGGGCCCTGACCTCGCGAACGGCCCGTGAGCGGGCGTCCCTGGCCGGACTGGCCGACTCGCTGCGCGCCCTCTCGCCGGCGGCGACATTGGACCGCGGCTACGCCGTCGCGCGGCTGGCGGACGGGACGATCGTCCGGGATCCCATACAGGCCGCGGTTGGCGACCCTCTGAACGTCACGGTGGCGCGCGGTACGCTCTCGACCCGCGTCGAGGCTACGCAGGCGGACTACGCGACGGAGGAGCTGCTGCCGTGACCGACGCCACGCCCGCGAGTGCCGACCTGGCCACACGCCCGTTCGACGAGCTGGTGGGTGAGCTGCAGCGCATCGTGCAGTCCCTGGAGGCGGGCAACCTGCCGCTCGAGGAGAGCATCGCGCTCTACCGCCGCGGCCTGGAGCTGCACGCCGCCTGTGAGGCGCGCCTTCGCGAGGCCGAGCTGACGATCACACAGCTCGGTCGGGGTGCCGTGGAGGAGGCCGCCGCGGACGGGGGCGACGCCTGAGCACCCCGGTCGTCACGCCCGGCATCAGGCCGCCCCGCGCGGAGGATGCCACCGCGCTGGCGGCGCTGTCCGGCCAGCTCGGCTACCCAGTCGAGCCCGATGAGCTGGCCGAGCGGCTGGCGGCGGTCGTGGCCAACGACCACGCGGCCGTGCTGGTGGCGACCGATACGGCGGATCGGCCGATCGGCTGGCTGCACGTCGAGATCAAGCGCACGCTCGTCGCACCGCGCTCCGCGCAGGTGATGGGCCTGGTCGTCGATGATGCCGCGCGATCTCGGGGGATCGGGCGCGACCTCCTGACCGCAGCAGAGGCCTGGGCCGCGGCGCGCGGCTGCCATCGGATGGTGGTCGGCACCCGCGTGACGCGCGAGCGGGCGCATCGGTTCTACCAGCGCGAGGGCTATGCCCTCGACAAGACCTCGTACTTCTTCCAGAAGGGCCTCAAGCCCGGCGAGTGAGGCCGGCCGGGCTATACTCGGCCGTCGTGAGCCACCTGGAGCGCATGACCGACCCCGCGCATCTGCGCGGTATGTCCCCGGCCGAGCTCGAGACCCTGGCGTCCGAGCTGCGGGAGCGAATGATCCGCACCGTCAAGCAGACCGGCGGGCACCTGGCCAGCTCGCTCGGCGCCGTCGAGCTGGCGATCGCCCTGCACCGAACCGTGGACTCGCCGCGCGATCGGATCGTGTGGGACACCGGCCACCAGGCCTACGCCCACAAGCTGCTCACTGGCCGGGCCGAGCGGTTCGACACCCTGCGGCAGATCGACGGAGTCGGCGGCTTCCCACGGCGTAGCGAGAGCGAGCACGACGTGTTCGACGGCGGCCACGCCGGGACGGGGGTGAGCATCGGCATCGGCCTGGCCATCGCGCGGGACCTGAAGTCGCCGGGGAGCAAGGGGCGACGGCAGCGGATCGCGGTGGTGGTGGGGGATGCGGCGCTGCAGAGCGGCCTGACGCTGGAGGCGCTGAACCACCTGGGCCACACCCGCCATCGGCTGCTGATCGTGCTCAACGACAACGAGATGAGCATCAGCCCGTCGGTGGGCGGCCTGTCCACGCGCCTGAACAAGCTGCGACTGACGCGGGCCTACCAGGAGACGAAGAGCGTCACCCAGCGGGTGCTGCCGCGCATCCCGTTGATCGGGCAGCCGCTCTACCGGCTGCTGGCCTGGGCCAAGGAGGGCTTCAAGCGGTCCTGGGCCAAGGTCGGCTTCTTCGAGGACATGGGGATCACCTACATCGGTGTCCTGGATGGGCACAACCTGGCCGAGCTGGAGGAAAGCTTCGAGCGCGCCTTCGCGCTGCCCGGTCCGGTGCTGGTTCACGTCAAGACCATCAAGGGGCGGGGCTACGCGCCGGCCGAGCAGGACAGCGTCAGCTTCCACGGTGCCAGCCTGCCGCCTATCGACCTGGGCCTGATCGATCCGACCGAGGAGCCGATTCCGGCAGAGACGTCCGGCCAGCGCAAGCCGAAGACCTACACCCAGACCTTCGTCGAGGAGCTGGTGCGCCTGGCCAGGGCCGATGACCGCATCTGCGCCATCACCGCCGGCATGCCCACCGGCACCGGGCTCTCGCGCTTTGCCGATCAGTTCCCGTCGCGCTTCTTCGACGTCGGCATCGCCGAGCAGCACTCGCTGACCATGGCCACCGGCCTGGCCCTGGCCGGGCTGCGGCCGGTGGTGGCGCTGTACTCGACCTTCAGCCAGCGCGCCTACGACCAGCTCGTCCACGACATCTGCCAGAACGACGCGGCGGTGCTGCTGGCGATCGACCGCGCCGGCCTGGTGGGCGAGGACGGCACCAGCCACCAGGGCATGTTCACGCTGCCCGCGCAGCGCTCGCTGCCGAACCTGGTGATCGGCTCACCGAAGGACGAGCAGGAGATGCGCGACCTGGTCGTCACAGCCTTCGCTCACGAGGGGCCGATCTCGCTGCACTACCCGCGCGACCTGGGCGAGGACCTGCCGGACCGTGCCGGCGAGCGACTGGAGATCGGCCGTGGCGAGGTGATGCGCACCGGTGACGACCTGCTGCTGGTGGGCTTCGGGCCGATCGTGCAGCGCCTCTGCCAGGTCGCCGACGCGCTCGAGCACGAGCACGGCCTGGCCGCGACGCTCATCAACGCGCGCTGGGCCAAGCCACTGGACGAAGCGCTGATCGCCGAGCACGCCGCCGGGAAACGGCTGGTCGTCACCGCCGAGGAGTCCGCCGCCATGGGCGGCTTCGGCGACGGCGTGCTCGACGCTCTGAACCGGGCCGGCGTCCACGTGCCGCTCCTGAAGGTGGCGCTGACGGAGGGCTTCGTGCACCACGGCGCGGTGAGCGACCTGCGGCGGCAGCAGCGGATCGACGCGCCGGGCATCCTGGGCCAGGTTCGCGAGGCGCTCGGCCTCGCCGCTCCCGCCCCACATGACGCCGAGGTCGGCGCCGCCTAGCGGCACCTCGCCATTGACAGCCGCCCGGGCTAGGTCCACGCTCGCCACGTGGGAGACCTGCTCGAGCTCGCCGCCCCGCGCAGCCGCTGGTTCGAGGACGCCCGCGGGCGATCGCTGAAGGCATCGTGGCACCCGGAGGCCGGCCTCGTGGTCATCTCGCTGTGGGAGTCGGATCGCTGCATCGGCACCTTTCGCCTGCCGGCCAGCGATGCTCCGGAGCTCATGGTCCTGCTCGCGGGCGCGGTGAAGGCCTGGGCCGCCGGGCTGGCACCCAACGGGGACGTCGCTGAGGGGTGAGCCTGCGCGTCAGGCTGGATCAGCTCCTCGTGGACCGCGGGCTGGCGCCCTCGCGAGCCGCCGCCCAGGCGATGCTGATGGCCGGCGAGGTCGAGCTGCCAGGCGCTGCCAGCCGCGTCCTGAAGCCGGGCCAGCTGGTGGCCGCCGACCGTGAGGTCAACGTCCTGCAACGCCCGCGCTGGGCGAGTCGGGGCGGCGAGAAGCTGGAGGCGGCGCTGGATGCGTTCGCGATCGACCCGTTGGGTTGGGCCTGCCTGGACGCGGGGGCGTCGACCGGCGGCTTCACCGACGTGCTGCTGGCGCGCGGCGCGCGCGTCGTGTACGCCGTCGACGTGGGGCGCGCGCAGCTGCTCGACCGGCTGCGCAAGCACCCACGCGTCCGGGCCATGGAGCGTACCAACCTTCGGACGCTCCAAACGCTGCCGGAGGAGGTGGAGCTGGCCACGCTCGACCTCTCGTTCATCTCGCTCCGCCTGGTCCTTCCGACCGTCAGGCGCTTGCTGAAGGCCGATGGGCAGGTCGTGGCCCTGGTCAAACCCCAGTTCGAGGCGGGGCGAGGGGCAGTGCCGCGTGGCGGCGTCGTGCGCGACCCCGGCGTGCATCGCGACGTGCTGCTCCGCTTCGGCGACGAGGCGCGCGGCGCCGGATTCGGCACGCGGGCCGTGATCCGTTCGCCGATCGCCGGCTGGGATGGCAACCTCGAGTTCCTGGCCCATCTGACCGCCCCACCCGGCGCTACGCGCACGGCCTGGGCACGGCGCGTCAGGAGCATCACGGCTGCATCGGTCCAGCCTGGTCGTATTACGATGCGCGACGGATGAGGAAGCGGACCGCCCACCCGCAGGTCGAGCAGCTGAGCGTCGGGTTCGAGGGGCTCGATCTCGGCGAGCCGCTCATGCAGGACATCGCCCCCGACACCATGCGCCAGATCGTCTCACTGCGCATGCCCGACGCGCTGGTGGCGCGAGTCGAGACGGCGGCCCGCGCGCGGGGGGTCTCACCGTCGAGCCTGATGCGGGCCCTGATCGCGGCCGGCCTCGACCGCTCGTACGCGGCCGTGCAGGATGACGTGGCCTCGGAGATCGCCGCCCTGCGGCGGGATGTGGCCGAGATCGCGGCCCGCCTGAAGGCCGGCGGGACAGGAGGGCGGAGGCCGCCGACCGATAGCGCGGCGGGGGACTGAATGCGGATCGGCCTGGTCCACAACCCAACCAACTCGGACGCGCACGAGGCGCTGCGACGCGCCGAAGCCTGGTGCCAGGCCCACGGCGTCGAGGCCTGGGACGCGGCAGCCGAGGATGGCGACGCGATTCGTGCCAACTGCCCAGGGACGGACCTGATCTGCGTGCTCGGTGGTGACGGGACCTTCCTGCGCACCGCCGGCGCCATTGGCGACAGCGGCGTGCCGGCGCTCGGCATCAACCTCGGCCGGGTGGGCTTCCTGGCCAAGGTGGAGACCGATGGGCTGGAGCGCGCGCTCGACCAGGTCGCAGCCGGCGACTATGCCGTCGAGGACCGCTTGCGCATTGGCGCGACCCTGCTGCGCAGCGACGGGAGCCGGGAGCAGTTCGCCTGCCTGAACGAGGTCGTGCTCACCCGCGGCTCGCGGGTGCGGATGATCCAGATCGAGGTCGAGGTCAGTGGCAGCCACATGGCCACCTACGTGGCCGACGCGGTGGTGGTGGCGACGCCGACCGGCTCGACGGCCTACTCGTTCTCGGCCGGCGGCTCTGTGCTCGATCCCCGACTGCGCAACATGATCATCACCCCGGTGGCCGCCTACCTCTCGCCGCTGCACAGCGTGGTCGCCGGCGAGGAGCACGTGGTCCAGCTGACGCTGCTGCACGCGCCAGCTGGGGCCCTCCTCTCCGTCGACGGCCAGTGGGACCTGCCCCTCGCCGACGGAGATCGGGTCGAGGTGCGTGCCTTGCCGGTCCCTTTGCGCCTCATCGAGCCGACGGGGTCGACCTCGTTCTACGACCTGCTGCGGACGAAGGCCTCGAGCCTTCCGTACTGAACGTGGACCCTGCGCTCGGCGAAGCGATCGACGCCTTCCTGCTCGAGCTGCGGGTCGAGCGTGGGCTCTCGCCATTGACCGTGGTGGCCTACCGGCGCGACCTGGCCCAGTTCGCCGCGACCGCAGGCAGCAGCTGGCGCCGCGACCCGGAGCCGGTTCGCGACTTCGTGAACGCGCTGCGCGGCGCCGGCCGTCGGCCGAGCACGCAGGCTCGCAAGGTGGCCGCGATCCGAAGCTTCTACGGCTTCGCCCTGCGCGAGGGACTGGCGGAGCGGGACGTGGCCGGCCTGCTCGACGCCCCGCGGCCAGGCAGCTACCTGCCGGACGTGCTGGATCTCGACGAGGTGGCGCGCATCCTCGACGCGCCGCCGGCTGAGGATGCGGTCGGCACCCGCGACCGCGCCATCCTGGAGCTGCTGTACGCCTGCGGGCTGCGCGTCAGCGAGCTGACCGGCCTGGACACTGACAGGATCGACTTGGCCGGCCTCCAGGTGCGGGTCATCGGCAAGGGCAACCGTGAGCGACGCGTGCCGATGGGAGAGCCGGCGCGCGACAGGCTGCATCGGTACCTGACCGGTCCGCGAGCGACCTGGACCGCCCGGCGGCCGACGCCGGCCGCCTTCGTGAGCCAGCGCGGGGCGCGGCTGCGGCGTGAATCGGTCTGGCGTCTGGTCCGTCGCTGGACGAAAGCGGCCGGGGTGGTCGGGCACGTCACGCCGCACACCTTCCGGCACAGCTTTGCGACCCACCTGCTGGAGGGCGGAGCCGATCTCCGCGTGGTCCAGACCCTGCTCGGCCATGCTAGCATCAGCACCACCCAGCTCTACACACACCTGACGGGAGAGCGTCTGCGCGAGGTGTACACCCGGGCGCATCCCCGAGCCTGAAGCGGAGCACCTCAAAGATGAGCTACGCCCGGAACCTCCTCAGCCGCGGCGAGGAGGTCGTCTTCGAGAGCCGGCAGCACTGGTTCGCCGTCCTCCGCCAGACCTGGGCCTGGATCATCGGCGCCATCGTCGCCTTCGCCCTGCTGCTGTGGGTCGGCACCAACGAGAACGTCGGGGGTGAGCAGCTGGACGGCATCCTGACGGTGGTCCTGCTGATCGTGCTGATCGTGGCCCTCGCCCGCATCGGCCTGGTGGTCTGGGCCTGGCGCAACCAGGAGTACCTGATCACCAACCGGCGCGTCATCAAGGCGGAGGGCATCTTCAACAAGGAGATGGGCGACTCCAGCCTGGAGAAGGTGAATGACGCACGCCTCACCCAGAGCTGGCTGGGGCGCATCTTCGACTACGGCAGCCTGGACATCCTGACTGCATCGGAGGCCGCCGAGACGGGGCTGCTCAACGACTTCCCGATGATCGCCGAGCCGGTGAAGTTCAAGGTGGCGATGCTCAATCAGAAGGAGCGCCTGGAGCGCCCGGATCTGGCACCGCCGCCATCTCAGCGCCCGGCGGCGGCGCCGGCGATGCAGCGGGCGGAACCGATGCCGCCGCGCGCCGGCTCGGACCGCGTCTCCGAGGTGCGAGCGGACGCAACCCCGTCCGCGCCCGCCAACCCGGCACCGGCTGAGGGCTCGGCGCCAAGCACGCCACCATCCAGCAGCCAACTGGCCGCCACGCTCGAGAGCCTGGCCGGGCTGCGTGACCGCGGGCTCATCACGCCTGAGGAGTACGAGGCCAAGAAGCGCGAGCTCCTGGAGCGGATGTAGGTGGAGCCGGTCCGCCGGGGCGCACTGCCCGACGGGCTCTACGGGCAGGAGCTGGAGCGCCGGATCGACGAGGCCGCCGCCTTCATCGGCGAGCGCCTGGCCGCCGTTCCCCCGCTCAGGGAGCCGAGGCTTGCCTTCGTGCTCGGCTCTGGCCTGGGTGGCGTGGCCGAGCTGCTGGATGCCGAGCCGCAGGTGCGGATTCGCTACGCCGAGATCCCGAACGTCCCGGCGTCAGAGGTGGCGGGCCATGCCGGCGAGCTGATCGGTGGG
>JBKOZM010000139.1:0-10744 GCA_046725855.1 Chloroflexota bacterium
ACGCGGTGTCCTTCCTCATCTCGGCGCTCCTGGTCATCACCATTCGGCGGCCCGAGCCAGACCCACCGCCGGCCGAGCATCGTGAGCCGGTGCTCCACGAGATCCGCGCGGGCCTGCGAATCACCCTGCGCGACCCGACGCTTCGCGCATTCGCCATCGCGCAGATGGCGCTGTCCGCCATGTGGGGCATCTTCGGCGCGGTGTGGCTCCTGTTCGCGACCGGGGACCTGGGCTTGGGCCCGGCCGCCATCGGCCTCATCGCCGGCGTGGGTGGCGTCGCTTCCTTTGGCGGCGCGGCGCTGGCGGCTCGCTCCACGCGTCGCTGGGGCATTGGACCGGTTGCGATCGTGGCCATGCTGCTGGCCGCCCTGGGAAACCTGTTCATTCCGCTGGCGCCTGCGGGAGCGCCGGCACTCGCCATCCTGCTGCTGGTCGGTCAGCAGCTCGTAGGCGACAGCGCCGTCACCCTCTATGACGTGACCGAGACATCGGTCCGGCAGGCATTCGTCCACGACCGAGCTCTGGGCCGCGTGGCGTCGTCGTTCCAGGTCGCGGCGATGCTTGCCCAGCTCACCGCCACGATCGGCGGCGGCCTGTTCGCCGAGGCGGTTGGTCTGCGCGGCGCGGCCTTCCTGGCGCCGGTTGGCGCGCTCGTCGCAGCCGCCGCCCTCTGGTTCTCGCCGGTTCGCTCGCTGCGAACGCTGCCGGCTGAGCCGATGCACGGCCCGCCGCCGCTGGTCCGCGCGGTCGAGGCGGTGGTGGAGACCGGTCGCAACGAGCCGATCGGCGGCTGACCTAGGTTCCCGACTCCCAGGACTCGCTATAGGCCTTCTGCTCCGCCGTGAGCGGGTCGATCTGAATCCCCATCGAGGCCAGCTTCAGCCGGGCAACCTCGTGGTCGATCTCGTCGGGGATGTCATAGACCCGAGGCTCCAGCTCGGCAGCGTGCTGGCGGAGCCACTCCAGCCCCAACGCCTGGTTGGCGAAGCTCATGTCCATCACGATCGACGGGTGGCCTTCCGCGGCGCCTAGGTTGACGAGGCGACCATCGGCCAGGACGTAGATGCGGCGACCATCGGCCATTACGTACTCGCGCGTGAAGGGCCGCACTTCGCGTGACGAGGTGGCCTGCTCCTCGAGGGCGGGCAGCTCGAACTCGTCGTTGAAGTGGCCCGCGTTGGCCAGGATCGCCCCGTCCCGCATCTTCGGGAAATGGTGGGCGCCCCACACGTTCAGGTTGCCGGTAGCGGCGATAAAGATGTCGCCCACCTCGGCTGCGTCGCCGGCGGTCGCGACCTTGAAGCCATCCATCGCCGCCTCGAGCGCCCGGATCGGGTCGACCTCGACCACGGTCACGATCCCGCCCATGCCGGCGGCGCGTGACGCGATCCCACGACCGACCCAGCCATAGCCGCCGATCACCACCTGCTTGCCGGCGATCAGCACGTTGGTGGCGCGCAGGATGCCGTCGATGGCGCTCTGTCCGGTCCCGTAGCGGTTGTCGAACAGGTGCTTGGTGAGCGCCTCGTTCACGGCCAGCACCGGATAGCGCAGCTTGCCGGCGGCGGCCATGGCGCGCATGCGGATGACGCCGGTGGTCGTCTCCTCCGTCCCGCCCACCACCTCGGGCAGGAGCTCCGTGCGGCGGGTGTGCAGCTCGCTGACGAGGTCAGCACCGTCATCCATGGTGACCTGCGGCCGGTGATCGAGGGCCGCCGCGATGTGCCCGTAGTAGCTGTCGCGATCCTCGCCCTTGATGGCGTACGTCGGGATGCCATGGTGCGCGACCAGCGAGGCGGCCACGTCGTCCTGGGTCGAGAGCGGGTTCGACGAGCAGAGCACGGCATCGGCTCCGCCCTCGGCCAGCGTGCGCATCAGGTTGGCGGTCTCGGCGGTGACGTGCAGACACGCGCTGATCCGCCAACCCTCGAATGGTCGCTCGGCCGCGAACCGCTCCCGGATGCCGGCCAATACCGGCATCTGCCGGTCCGCCCACTCGATCTTCAGCGCGCCAGCATCGGCCAGGCCGATGTCGGCGATGTCGCCTCTCACCTCGGGTCGCGTTGCCATGTCAGCCTGATTGCCTCACGTATCGGTCGCATCAGCCCCCAGCCGCCCGATCGCCTGCGCCCGAGGCGTTCGCTCAAGCGGCAGTACTCACGGTAGCCCAGCCGCGCGTAGGCCGCGATCGCCGGCTCGTTGTCGGCATGGACGTTGAGGGCCACATCGCCCACCCGTTGCAGCAGCTCGGCGGTGACCGCGCTGGTCACCATCTTGGCCAGGTCGTGCCCGCGGAAGTCGACGTGTGTCATCACGTTGCCGACCACCGCGACCCCCTCGCGCACGTTGACCACGTGGGTGCCGGCCGCGCTCACCAGCCGGCCGCGTGCCCGCACGCCGTAGTACACGCCATCATCGAGGACCGAGGCCGGAAAGCCACCGCGGAAGCCCAGCTGGTAGAGCCGGTTGAGGTCTTCGACGTCCGCCATGCCCAGGCGCTCTGCCGGGCCGGCGAAGGGGACGAAGCTGTCAGCGTCCACGACCATGCGCAGCAGGGCGAGCGGCGGCTCGAGCTCGTAGAGCTCGGCAATGGCGTCGTCATGCGGCTTGGTCGACAGGAAGTACGCGTCCCGCGGCTTGATGACCGAGTCGAGCACCTCGCGAACGCCGCCCGGATCGCCCATCACGAACAGCGGCTGCGGGATCAGCCCTTCCTGGTGCATGGCCAGCGCCACGGGCTGTCCGGTGTCGTCGTGGGCCATGCCCCAGGTGCAGCGACCGCGCGTGGGGCCGTCCAGGTCGCCCAGCGCATAGGCCGCGTAGCGTCGATCGGTGCGCAGGTAGGCGGCGATCTCGTCGCGGTCGGCGACGGCGCGAGCGTAGAGGTCCGGCTTGGGCGCCACCGCCATCGGTCTATCGGTCTCCTTCTGAGCGTCCGCCTGCCGTACTCAGTAGGTGATCAGCGTGTGGATGGTGAACTCGCTGAGCTGCTCCCGGCCCTTGAGCCCGGTCAGCTCCACCATGAATGCCAGGCTCGCGATCTCGCCGCCCAGGCGACGTACGAGCTCGATGGTGCCGATCACGGTCCCACCGGTGGCGAGCAGGTCGTCGACGATCAGCACCCGCTGCCCCGCGCTGATCGCGTCGCGGTGGACCTCCAGCGTGGCGGTGCCATACTCGAGGTCGTACTCGACCTCGATCGTGTCGGCCGGCAGCTTTCCGAGCTTGCGCACCGGGACGAAGCCGGCGCCCAGCTTGTAGGCGAGCGGCGCCGCGAAGATGAACCCGCGCGACTCCATGCCCACCACCACGTCAATCCGCTCCTCCTTGACCATGTCGGCCATGCGGTCGATCACCTCGGCGAAGGCAGGCGCCTCCTTGAGCAGCGTGGTGATGTCGTAGAACAGGATGCCGGGCTTCGGGAAGTCCGGCACCTCTCGGATCTTGGCGCGCAGGTCGTCAGCCGAGCGGACAGTCACGAGCGGCACTCCAGGCAAGGCGGGTTCGGGCGAGCCTGAGTCTAGACCGATGCCGGCGGGCACGGCAATGCACCATCTGGGCGACTTCCGCGCATGTTCCTGCCAAACGCTCGCCGAGTGAGCAGCTGGTCATGTCGGCGACCATCCCGTGAACATCGTGGCTTCCGTTAGCCGGGAAGCGAGACTCGGAAACCCATAATTACCGAGGTTTGGGTTGCGCCAGACCAACTCCCAGCCGGCACGAGCCGGCCTCATGATCGACTGGCGAACATATGGCAGGAAATCCAGATCTGGCCCTAGGTCTGGCGCGCGAGGCGCCGCAACACCGTTTGCAGGACGCCGCCATTGGCGAGGTAGGTCACGTCGATCTCGCCGTCGAGGCGGGCGACCGCCCGGAAGCGCGTCTCGCGGCCCGCTTCGTCGCGCGCCGTGACTGTCAGCTCCTGCCGTGGCCGCAGCCCATCGGCGATGCCGCTGATCGAGAACGTTTCGCGGCCGGTCAGGCCGAGCGACGCGGCGCTCTCACCCGGCTGGTACTGGAGCGGCAGGATGCCCATCCCCACCAGGTTGGACCGATGAATCCGCTCGTAGCTCTCCGCGATCACCGCTCGCACGCCGAGCAGGAAGGGTCCCTTGGCCGCCCAGTCGCGGCTGCTGCCCGAGCCATATTCCTTGCCGGCCAGCAACACCAGCGGCGTGCCATCGGCGACGTAGCGCATGGCCGCGTCGTAGATGCTCATCCGCTCGCCCGAAGGCAGGTGTTCCGTGACGTTTCCTTCGGCGTCCGGGGTCAACAGGTTGTGCAGCCGGATGTTGGCGAAGGTGCCGCGCATCATCACCTCGTGATGGCCGCGACGCGCGCCATACGAGTTGAAGTCACGTGGCTCGACCCCCCGCTCGATCAGCCACTGGCCGGCGGGCGAGGTCCGGGCGATGCTCCCCGCGGGCGAGATGTGATCGGTCGTGACGCTATCGCCCACCATGGCCAGCACGCGCGCGTCGTGGATGTCGGCCGGCGGCACCGGCTCGGCGCTCAGCCCGGCGAAGAAGGGCGGCAGCGCGACGTAGGTGCTGGCTGGATCCCATTCGTACCGATCGCCGGCCGGCACCGGCAGCGAGCGCCATTGGTCGTCCCCGTCGAAGACTGATGCGTAGTTGCGGGTGAAGATCTCGGATCGCACCTGGGTGGTGACAACGTCGGCCACCTCGGTGGCTGACGGCCAGATCTCGGAGAGGTAGACCGGACGGTCCTTGGCGTCGGTGCCGAGCGGCTGGGTGGTGAGGTCGATGTCGGCCCGGCCGGCGAGCGCAAAGGCGACCACCAGCGGCGGCGAGGCGAGGTAGCTGGCACGCGCCAGCGGGTGGATGCGGCCCTCGAAGTTGCGGTTGCCCGAAAGGACCGCCACGCCGACCAGGTCGTTCGCTTCGATCGCTGCCGCGATCGGCTCGGCCAACGGCCCGGAGTTGCCGATGCAGGTCGTGCAGCCGTAGCCGACCAGGTCGAAGCCCAGCTCCTCGAGTGGCTCCATGAGGCCGGCGTTCGCCAGATAGTCCGTCACCGCCCGCGAGCCGGGTGCGAGCGAGGTCTTGACCCAGGGCGGCGTGCGCAGGCCGCGCGCCACCGCATTGCGCGCCAGCAGGCCGGCGGCCACCATGACGCTCGGGTTGCTCGTGTTCGTGCAGGAGGTGATCGCGGCGATCACCACCGCTCCGGAGCGCAGCGCGAAACGCTCGCCATCCATCTCCACCTCGACCGCGCGGTAATGCGTGGCCGCGTGGTTGGTGTGCGCGGCCGCCGCCGGTTGTGCCTGGCCTGTCGCCGGCCCGGGCTCATCGTCGGAGCGCTGCGTGTACGACGGTGGATCGCTGGCCGGGAAGGACTCCTCGGAGGCCTCGCCCACCACGTCCTCGGCGGGCGCGGGAGCGGACGCTGCGTGCTCGTGGATGCTGCCATCGGCGTGGGTGTGCAGCCCCTCGGCGAAGATGCCCCGGAAGTTCTCGCGCAGCCCGGTCAGCGGCACGCGATCCTGTGGCCGCCGCGGGCCGGCGACCGAAGGCTCCACCGCTCCCAGTTCGAGACTGAGCGACTCGCTGAACAGCGGCTCGACGGAATCATCGGTCCTGAACAGGCCCTGCGCCTTGGCGTAGGCCTCGACGCGATCCACGGTCTCGGCCGAGCGGCCGGTCATGCGCAGGTAGCGCAGCGTCTCGTCGTCGATCGGGAACAGGGTGGCGGTGGCACCGAACTCCGGGCTCATGTTCGAGATCGTCGCCCGGTCCGCCAGCCCCAGCCGCGAGAGGCCCGGGCCGTGGAACTCGACGAACTTGCCCACCACGCCGTGCTGGCGGAGCATCTCGGTGACGTACAGCACGAGGTCGGTGGCGGTGGCCCCGGCTTGCAGCTCACCGTCCAGGCGGAAGCCGACCACGATCGGCATCGGCTGGTAGAGCGGCTGGCCGAGCAGCGCGGCCTCGGCCTCGATTCCGCCCACGCCCCAGCCGACGACTCCCAGGCCGTTGATCATGGTGGTGTGCGAATCCGTCCCGACCAGCGTGTCCGGGAAGGCGGTCAGCTCGCCGCGCTCGTCCTCGCGGGCGGTGATCACGTCGGCCAGGAACTCCAGGTTGACCTGGTGCACGATCCCGGTCCCAGGCGGCACGACCCGGAAGCTGTCGAACGCCTGTTGTGCCCAGCGCAGGAGTGCGTAGCGCTCCCCGTTGCGCTCGTACTCACGCTCGACGTTGAAGGCGAACGCGGCATCGGATCCGAACAGGTCGACCTGGACTGAGTGGTCGATGACGAGGTCAGCCGGCACGAGCGGGTTGATGCGCGCCGGGTCGCCGCCCATCTCCGCCATCGCGTCGCGCATGGTGGCCAGGTCGACGACACACGGGACGCCGGTGAAATCCTGCAGGATGACCCGTGCCGGCATGAATGGCAGCTCGTACTCGGCCGGCTCGGCGGGGTTCCAACCGGCCAGGGCTCGCACGTCGTCGGCGCTCACCAGCCCGGCGCTCGACCCTGCATGCCGCAGCGCGTTCTCCAGCAGGACCTTGACGGTGTAGGGCAGCCGAGCCAGATCGGGAGCGCCGGCTGATTCGAGCCGATGGTAGGCATACGACCGATCGGCCATGCGCAGCGTGGCGCGCGCCTCGGACGGGTCGATGAGGGGTGGACGGCTGGCCACGGATGCGCCTCCTTCGTGCTTCCGCGCGTTGCGCGGATTGCGTCGAGTCGGCGCCGGACGGGTGCGCCCGTCCCGGGTCGAGATGTCCCGAAGAGTATACGCCTGTGGCTAGGTTCGGGCCGCCGTCAGGGCCTCGATGGCTGCCGCGCGGGATCACGCATCGTCGCGCAGGCGAGCGTACGTGATGAGGTCGTGGTAGGCACCAGCGCGAAACTGCGCGCCGCGCTGCACCCCCTCGCGAACGAAGCCTGCCTTTTCGAGCGAGCGCTGCTCGGCGGCGTTCTCGACGTCCGTCGAGGCCTCCACGCGGTTCACGAGCGTCGTGCTGAACAGGTAGCGGGCGAGCTGCGCCTGCGCCTCACTGCCGTGCCCCTTGCCCCGCGCCTCCGGGATCAGTGCGATGCCGATGTTCCAGGCATCCGACTCCGGATTCGGGCCGTAGCGCACCTTGTGCCAGCTCACGGTGCCGATTGGAGTCCCATCCGTCGTCAGCTCAACGATCAGCAAGCCGTTCTCGTCGTTGCGCAACGGGCCCTTGGCCAGCACCTTGCGCGCCGACCGTTCGGGCCGCAGGCCGAAGTCGTTGAACTCCCCCTGCGTGGCCACGTCGGATCCCCAGGCGTCGAGCAGGTCCGCGTCCTCGAGGGTGGCGTCGCGCAGGCGAACGCGTTCGTCGCTCATTCGGCCGGCCCCGAGTTGGTCACTGCCGCCAGGGCGCGCAGTGCCACGTCCACTGGATCGCGGTGGGCGGCCACCGGGATCCGCACCTGGTTCGAGCCGGCCACCGGCCGGAAGCCGGCCAGCATCAGCGCGCGGGTTACGGCGGCACGGTCGTAGCGCGGCCACTTCAGGACCACGCGACCCGACTCGGCGCGGACCTCGGGCACCCCGGCCGCCTCGGCGGCGCGGCGCACCGAGACGGCGGTGAACAGCGCCTCCACCGAGGCCGGGATCGGCCCGAATCGGTCGCGCAGCTCGCCGCGCAGCTCCTCCGCATCGGCCGCGGAGCGGATGGCGGCGAAGCGGCGGTAGACCTCGAGCTTGGCCCCGGAGTCGCCGACGTACGCATCGGGCAGGTAGGCGGAGCCCGGCAGGTCCAGTCGCACGGCACCCGGCTCGGGAACCGGCACCCGGCCACGCCGCACCTCGACCGCCTCGGCCAGGAGGCGGGTGTAGAGCTCGAAGCCGACCGCTGCCATGAAGCCATGCTGCTCCGGCCCCAGGATGTTGCCCGCCCCGCGGATCTCCAGGTCGGAGAGGGCGATCTGGTAGCCGGCCCCCAGGTCGGATGCGCTGAAGATGGCGTGCAGACGCTTGCGCGCCACGGGTGACAACGGCATGCCGCGGCGGTGGAGGAGGTAGGCATAGGCACGGCGGTCTGACCGTCCCACCCGGCCCCGAAGCTGGTAGAGCTGCGCCAGGCCGAACGTGTCTGCGCGGTTGATGACGATCGTGTTGACGTTCGGGATGTCCAGGCCGGACTCGATGATGGTGGTGCACACCAGGACGTCGAACTTGCCCGCGTCGAAGTCGAGCATGACCCGCTCGAGCATCCCCTCCGCCATCTGCCCATGACCGATGGCGACCTTGGCGCGCGGCACCAGCCGCCGCACGCGCTCGGCGGCGCCCTCGATCGTCTCGACCCGGTTGTGGACGTAGAACACCTGCCCGCCGCGATCCAGCTCGCGGTTGATGGCGTCCCGCACCAGGCCGTCGTCGTCCTCGGCGATCCGGGTCTGGATCGGCAGGCGTGCCTCCGGCGGGGTCTCGATGACGCTCAGGTCGCGGATGCCGACCAGCGAGAGGTGCAGGGTGCGCGGGATGGGCGTGGCGGAGAGGGTCAGCACGTCGACCTCGCGCCGCATCGACTTGATGCGCTCCTTGTGCGACACGCCGAAGCGCTGCTCCTCATCGACGACCAGCAACCCCAGGTCGGCGAAGCCGATATCTCGGCTCAGGATCCGATGCGTCCCGATCAGCACGTCCACGCCGCCGTCCGCCACGGCCCTCACGATCTCCTCCTGGCGGCGCTTGGGAACGAAGCGCGAGAGCATCTCCACCTGCACCGGGAAGGGAGCCAGGCGGCGCTGGAACGTGCCGAGGTGCTGCTGGGCGAGCACGGTGGTCGGCACCAGCACCGCCACCTGCCGGCCGTCCTGGACCGCCTTGAAGGCTGCCCGCAGCGCGACCTCGGTCTTGCCGTAGCCCACGTCCCCGCAGACGAGCCGGTCCATCGGCCGGCGGCGGAGCATGTCGGCCTTGACCTCCTCGATGGTGCGCGCCTGGTCGGGCGTCTCGGTGTACGGGAACGCCTCCTCCAGCTCGCGCTGCCAGACGGTGTCGGGGGAGAAGGCGAAGCCTGGGGCCGCCTCGCGGGCGGCGTAGATCTCGAGCAACTCGTCGGCCAGGTCGGCCACGGCACGACGCACGCGGCGCTTGGTGCGCTCCCAGTCGGTGCCACCCAGGCGGCTGAGGGCGGGCGCGGTCCCGCCCGAGTAGCGGGTGATGCGCCCGATCATGTCGGCCGGCAGGAAGATCTTGTCGTCGCCGGCGAAGTCGAGCTGCAGGTACTCCTTCGTCGCGCCGCCGTACTCCCGCTGGGTCATGCCGGCGTAGCGCGCGATGCCGTGGTCGACGTGCACCACCAGGTCGCCAACCGCCAGCTTCCCGATCAGGTCGCGCGTCACCACCCGCTTGGCCGGGGTCAGCCGCCGGACGCGAATGGCGCCGAACAGCTCCCGGTCGCTCAGCACCAGCAGGCTGGAGGGGGCATGGCCGAACCCGGCGGACAGGGTTCCATGCACGAGGCCGATGGCTCCCGGCAGCGGCGCCTCGCGCAGCTCGGCGCCCGGGGCGATCTGCAGGCCGGCCTCCTCCAGCAGCTCGCCGACCCGACTGGCCTGGTCGGTGCTGACCACGATGCGGCTGCCCGCGCTCGCCAGCTCGGCCAGCCACGGGCCGAGCCGTTCCGCGCGACCAGGCAGCGCAGGGGCGGTGGCGTAGCCGGCGTCGCTCGCCGCCTGCTCTTCGAGCGATTCGGTGGCGCGCGCCCGGAGCGCGGTCAGGGTCGTCTCCGCGTCGTACGGCAGCGGCCAGTTGGCCGGAAGCTCGCCCGATTCGACCAGCCCCGCGCGCCGCTCCCCCGCCTGCGCGTCCAGCTCGCGTGCGATGGCGCGCAGCTCGTCCGAATCGGTCAGGACGAGGTGGGCGCCGGGCAGGACGTGGTCGGCGGCGGCGCCCGCAGTGAGCAGCGCCGCCCAGGTTTCTGCGGCCTCGCCCAGGTCCCCCTGCTCCAGGCGCGCCAGGTCGGCCTGGAGCGCGTCGGAGTCGAGCTTGGGCGCCGCGGCGGCGAGCGACTCCCAGCCGGTGGCGGGCAGGAACTCGCTGGCCGGAAGCAGGGTGGCGCGCTCCAGGCGGCGGCGGCTGGCCTGGGTCATCGGGTCGAAGGCGCGGATCGACTCGACCTCGTCGCCGAACAGCTCCACGCGCAGCGGCTCGGCGGAGCCGGGGGGCCACACGTCGACGATGCCGCCCCGCGATGCGAACTCGCCCACGCCGCTGACCTCGACGGCGGCGTCGTAGCCACCCGACACCAGGCCGGTGAGCAGGGCGCGCTGCGCGATCCGCTCGCCCAGGGCCAGGGAGACGGTGCCTGCGGCGAGCTGCGCCGGCGAGAGCGTGCGCTGTACCAGGGCGAGCAGCGGTGCGACCAGGACCAGGCCACGATGCCGGCCGGCCAGCGCAGCCAGCACCTCGAGGCGCTCCGCCGACTCGTCGTGCTCGGGCAGGGCCCGCTCCAGCGGCAGGGCGGCCCGTTCCGGCAGGACGCGGACCGTTCCGCTGATCATCCAGGCTCCCAGGTCGTCGGCCAGGCGGTGCGCCTCGTCCTCGGTGCGCACCACGGCGACGAGCGGCGTGGAGGCCGGCAGCGACTCGCGCCGGGCGGCCAGGTGCGCCGCTCGGGCGGCCGCCGGCACGCGCACCTCGCCAACCAGCGAAGCGACGCTCGAGACGAGCGTGCCGGTCAGCGCGGCGAGGCGACGGTCGACGCCGCCGCGCGTGGGGGTGGGGCGTAGG
>JBKOZM010000140.1:0-18897 GCA_046725855.1 Chloroflexota bacterium
GCTGCGGGGATCGGCTGATCCGGCGAGAAGTGCAAGGTACCGGCCCGCGTGTCGAAGCCCGTCAGGTCCGCCGCATGGGCTTCCATGACGGCAGGGCTCTGGACGTAGAAGGAGCAGTGGCCCTTCGCGGCACCGAAGCTCACCAGTGGCCGTCCGTTCAGCTTGAAGGCCGGCACCCCGTAGTTGATTCCCTCAGTCGCGTCCGGCGCCGCGGAGCGGATGACGTTTCGAAGGTCCTGCAGCGCTCGTTGCTGGTCCGCCGGAAGGGCGGCCAGGAATTCATCAATGGTCGGCGCGGTGGCCTTCATCTCGAGCCTCCGTCAGCTCGCGGGCGGGACGTTCTGGTTGAGGCGGAACAGGTTGCCTGGGTCGTATCGGGCCTTGATCTGGCTCAGCCGGTCCCAGGTCGCGCCTGGATAGGCGTCGCGGACGCGGTCCGGGCCCTCATCGCCGATGAAGTTGACGTATGCGCCGTGATCGTTCCCCTTCAGCCGGGCCGCGAAGTCGGTGACCCACTGCTCGCGCCGGTCATGGTCCTCTGGCCCTTCGTAGAAGGAGGCCACGTTGACGAGAATCTTGCGGTCGCGGTGCGCGTAGGCGGTCGCCTCGTTGGGGACGCGAGCCGCCGCTCCGCCGAGCACGCGCAGCTGGGCGACGCGCATCGACGCGTCCGATGCCGCCAGGGTGTCGAGGATCGTCTGGGCAAGGTCGCGATCGATTCGATCGACGAACAGCGTGCGGTTGATGGCCTTCGGCCGGTAGGACTCGTCTTCCGGCGGGTAGATCTCCGGGTAGGGCATCGGCTTCACGAGGTCCGCCAGCGGCGTCGCCAGGGCGCGGAAGGGTGCGATCGCCTTCTCCCCGGCCTCGGCGTCACCGGCGTAGCAGAGGATGCCGAAGATGATCAGCTGCCCGTGGATGTCCTCCGGCAGGAAGGGCATGGGCGGCGCGGGCATGACGTTGGCGATCGTCGAAAGCTCCTCGGGCGCGGCGTCGGCCGCCGCGATGAACCCTGCAACCGTTTCTGCTGTGGCCGGCAGGAAGAGCATCCCGCCCACGATCGACTCCAGGGGATGGAGCCGGTACTTGAAGCGGGTGACCACGCCGAAGTTGCCGCCGCCGCCGCGGATGGCCCAGAACAGGTCGGGGTGTGATTCGGCATCGACGGTGAGCACCTGCCCGTCGGCTGTGACAATCTCGGCCGCCAGCAGCGAGTCGATGCTCAGGCCATGCTTGCGGACGAGGTAGCCGATGCCTCCGCCGGTGGTGATGCCTCCGATCCCCACCGAGCCGGTGTCTCCGAAGCCGATGACCAGACCGTGGCTTGCCGCGGCGGTCGAGACCTCGAGCGCCGTCAGGCCGCCCTGTGCCCACGCGGTGCGCGCCGCCGGATCGATCTCGATGCCCTTCATGTCGCGCAGGTCGATCACGATTCCCCCGTCGGTGGTGCTGTGGCCGGCACTGCTGTGACCGCCACACCGGACTGCGAGCTCCGCACCGGCCTCGCGGGCATAGGCGACCACCTGCTGCACGTCCGCGGAATCGGCAACGCGGACGATGGCGGCCGGTCGACGATCGATGTCGCCGAGAAAGACGGTTCGAGCCGCGTCGTAGTCGGGGTCGTCAGATGTGATCACGCGGCCGCGAACGGCGGCGCGCAGGTCAGGAATCGAGATGGTCGTGGTCTGCATGGAAGCTCCCGTGGCTGGCGGGCGGAGTGAAGTGGTCACCGGTAACCTTAGCGGACATGCGCTTTCACACCACGATCCTGCAGGCCGGCAAGACGGCGACCGGCATCCAGGTGCCCGACCAGATCATCGATGCCCTTGGCGCCGGCAAGCGGCCGGCGGTCAAGGTCACGATCAACGGCTACACCTACCGCAGCAGCGTGGCAGTGCTGGACGGCAGGTACATGGTCGGCGTCAATGCCGACAACCGAGCGGGCGCCGGCGTGGCCGGCGGCGACGAGGTGGACGTCGAGATCGAGCTGGACACCGCCCCGCGCGAGGTCAGCGTTCCGCCCGACTTCGCCGCCGCGCTCGATGCCGAGCCCGCCGCGCGGCGCACGTTCGATGGCCTCTCGTACAGCAACAAGTCG
Source organism: Chloroflexota bacterium (assembly GCA_046725855.1). Lineage (GTDB taxonomy): Bacteria > Chloroflexota > Limnocylindria > QHBO01 > QHBO01 > DASQFY01. The sequence goes on from JBKOZM010000140.1 coordinate 2,099, forward strand.
TTCCACACGCTTGGGATCGGAGGCGCGAAGACCGATGAGACGCGGCGGCGCCGGATCGCCAAGGCGATCGAGGCCTTGAAGGCGGGCCGGCCCCGCTAGGCGTCGCTCCTGGCCAGCCGGCGTCCCGATAGGCGCAGCCGGGCACGCTGGGCGATGCCGTAGGCGGGCAGCAGGAGACGCAAGGCCGCATCCTCGGCTGGTCGCAGCGGAAGGTCCCGCGCGCCCACATATGTGACCTCCCGCCCGCCGAAGCCCTCCTTGAACTGCGCGATGCCGCCGGTTGCCAGACCCCACAGGTCGTAGACCGCGAAGCCATCGTTCTTGAAGCCGAGGATCGAGGTCCACTTGAGCAGGTAGTTGGCCCGCGAGTCGGCCCCGGCATCGGTCATGCCGCCGTAGGCCTCGGCAGCACGGTCGCCGCAGGTGAAGTGAAGGAGCGTCGCCACCCGCTCTCCGTTCAAGCTGGCGAAGGCCAGGCTGGCGTGTCCACCCGGCGCGAACAGCTGCCAGACGCGCTCGTAGTAGGGCTGGGCTCGCGCCACGAAGCCGGCGCGCTCGGCGGTGTGGGTGTAGATCCGGTAGAAGTCGGCCAGGGCCTGCCCGATGGCGGTCTCCCCGGCCTCCGCTGTCACCTGCTCGACGGTGACACCGGCACGCTCGGCCTTGTGTACGTACTGGCGGTGCTTCTTGCCCAACGCGGCCAGCAGCTCGTCTTCCGGCGCGGCCAGGTCGATGAGGCGCGTCCGGGGTGGCTGGACCTTGGCGGCACGGCGCCACGGCGGCTCCAGCAGCGCCTGGCCGTACGCATCATCCGGCGTCGCCTCCGGATCGACCTTCAGGGTGGCGATCCGCTCGCTGCGGGCCAGCGAACGCAGCGCGGCGAAGAGAGCGTCGCGCACGCGGCCATCGGTCAGCTCGCCGACCGGTCCGCGCGGCACGTAGCCCAACCGCCAGCCAAGGGCCGGAACGTGGCGGATCAGCACCTGTGCACCCGCCAGCGGCGTGGCCCGATCCGGGCCTACCACAACCCGCAGCGGTCGCCAGCCAGCCGGCTCGCGCAGCTCGCCCCAGGCCCACAGCTGCGGAAAGCTGCGAAACGGCGCGCGCTCGACGAAGGCATCCCATGCCTGGGCATCGGTGATCCGGAAGGCGCGCAGCTCAGGCGGAGGCATCGGTCCTGCCATGGCCGGCGTTCCGCAGGGCCTGGCGCGCGACGCCCTTCTCGTCCCAGGGGCGCCACTCGGTGCCGTAGATGATGTTCTGCTCGTGGCCCTTGCCGGCCAGCAGCACGATGTCGCCCGTTCGCGCCAGCCCGACGGCGCGGGCGATGGCGGCCGACCGGTCGTCGATGACCAGCAGGCTCTCGCCGTCCTGCGCGCCCGCCGCTCGAGCGCCGTCGGCGATCGCTTCGTTGATGGCGCGCGGGTCCTCGAGGCGAGGGTCCTCGTCCGTGACGATGGTGATGTCGGCCAGCTCGGCAGCCACCCGGCCCATGGCCGGCCGCTTGACGCGGTCGCGCTCCCCGGCCGAGCCGAAGACGGCGATCAGCCGGCCGCGGGTCAGCGGCCGGAGCTCGCGCAGCACCTTGGCGAGCGAATCGGCGGTGTGAGCGTAATCGACCACGACCTGGAAGGGTTGGCCCTCATCGACGCGCTCCATCCGGCCGGGCACGCCCGCCAGGTTGCCGATCGCCTCGGCGGCGAGGGTCAGGTCGATCCCCTCGGCGCGGGCCAGGGCCAGCACGGCCAGCGCGTTGTGCACGTTGAAGCTGCCCGGCAGCTGGAGGTGCACGGATCCACGCCAACCCTCGGCCTCGGCGCGAAAGGTGGTGCCGTCCGCCCGCGCCTCGATCTCGCCGGCGCGCACGTCTGCCCCGGCGCGAACCGCGTAGGTCAGCACCCGCCCGCGGGCACGGTCGCGGAAGTATTCAAGGTTGGGGTCATCCGCGTTCAGGATGGCGGTCGGCGCCTCCTCGACCAGCTGCCCCTTCGCGTCTCGATATGCCTCCCAGGTCTTGTGGAATTCCAGGTGCTCGCTGGTCAGGTTGGTGAGCACCGCCACCTGGAAGCGGCAGTTCCGCACCCGCGCCTGGGCCAGCCCGTGGCTGGTGGCCTCCATCACCACGCAGTCGTTGCCGGCCGTCACCATCTCGGCCAGCAGGGCCTGCAGCTCGAGCGCCTCCGGCGTGGTGTTGCGGTTCGGGTTGGGCTCCTGGTGGTCGCCGACCCGGATCGCGACCGTGCCGGCCAGCCCCGGTCGGCGACCCGCCGCGCCAAGCATGGCCGCCGCCAGGAAGCAGGTCGTCGTCTTGCCGTCGGTGCCGGTCACGCCCATCACCCGCAGGTGCTCCGATGGACGCCCGAACCAGGCGTCGGCCGCGTCGGCCAGTGCGACGCGCGTGCGCGGGACGAGCAGCTGCGGCAGGCCGACCCCTGCCAGCTCGCGCTCGGCGACGACCGCCAGGGCCCCGCGCTCGACCGCCTCCGGGGCGAAATCGTGGCCGTCCACGTGGTCGCCGGGCACGGCGAAGAAGACCGTCCCGGGCAGGACGCGGCGGGAGTCGTAGGCGAGGCCGGTGACCTCGCCAATGGGCATCCCCACCACCCGCTCGGGACCGATGACGTCGGCCAGCTGGCCGAGCCCCATGCGCCGCCCGCCGGGTGGCTGCGTCACGGCCGGACGCTCCGGACCTTCGCGACCAGGCCGCGGGCCGTGGCGCGCCCGCGATCGGCGATGGTCCGCAGACGATAAAGGGTCGGATCGACCACCACGTCCCAGCTGCCGGCCCAGGTGACGGCACGGCCGCCGAAGCCCTTCTTGAAGAGCCCAACCCCGAACCAGGGGTGCTCCGGCCCGGCGCCCTCGGGTGCGATGCCCCACAGGTCGTGGAGTCGGCTGCCGAGGTCGCGGGCGCGCTGCATCATCGCCCACTGCAGGGCGTACGAGGCGTAGTGCTTGGGCTCCCCAGGCTCCTCGCGCCGCGAGCCGGAGAAGAGGTAAAACGAGCGCGCGCCCTCGACCACCAACATCCCGGAGGCAAGCAGTCGCTCCTCGCGTCGCGCCTCGAGGATGGTCGCTTGCCCGGCACCGGCCAGCGCCCGCCAGGCGGTTCGGTAGCGCTCCAGCTCCGGACGCGGAAAGCCGGCGCGGCGCTGGGTCTCGAGCACGAGGTCATGCAGTGCGTCGATGGCGGCCAGGTCCTGCGCATCGGTCACCGCGACAACGCTGACGCCCTCGCGCTCGGCGCGGCGTACCGCGTAGCGGGTGTCCTTGTCGAAGCCGGCGAGCATCGTGTCGTCGTCGGCCAGCTCCACCAGGCGGGTCTGGCCCACCTGCAGCGTGCGCGGGTCGTGCCGCAGCCGGCCGAAGCCGGCGGTCGCCGGGCTGCCCAGCTCCAACCGCGGCTCGAGCTTCACGGCGATGGCCCGAGCATTCCGCGCGGCGACGCGCAGGCCGATCATCAACGCGCGTAGCCATTCCCCGGCTCGCGGGTGGTCGTAGTCGAGCACCGGCCCGTGCGGCACGTACCAGAACTGACGGCCCATCGGCAGGGACCGCACCTGGACGGCGGCGATGCCAACCACCCGACCCTCCTCTTCGGCCACGAAGCGGCGCTGTGGCTGGCCGTCGAAGGCGGCCACTTCGGCCCAGGCCCAGTCGTGCAGGAAGTCACCAGCCGGGCTCGCCTCGAGCAGCGCCCGCCAGGCCGGCTGGTCGGCATCGGTCGCCGGATGGACGCGGATCACGCCACGCCTCGCGGGCGACGGGCCAGCAGGCTGCGCAGCTGGGCCAGCTCAGGCGCCCGTAATGCCGATGCAACGAGGGCGTAGATGGAAAAGCCGGCGGCGGTCAGCGCCAGCAGCACGGCCAGCCGCCCGACGCCGTTCTCGAGGAGCGCCGGCAGCGCCGACTGCACGACGGTCAACCCGCCGAGCATCAACAGCGCGGCCGCGGCGCCGGCCACCGCAGAGCGTCCCGCCGAGCGCAGTACCTGCCCCTCCTCGACGGACTCGATCCGGCGACGCAGCGCCCACAGCAGGCCAAGCACTTCCAGCAGCGCACTGATCGAGAGTGCCAGCGCCAGGCCCTCGACCCCCATCGGTCCCACCAGCCAGACCATGAGCGGAACGTTGATGGCCACGGCAATAATCGCCCACAGGACCGGCGTGCGGGTGTCCTGCATGGCGTAGAAGGCTCGGGTCAGGACGTGCACCACGATGTGCCCGGCGAGGCCGATGGCGAAGAAGACCAGCGCCCCGGCCGTGCGCTCTGCGGAGCGCTCGCTGAAGAGCCCGTATTGGAAGAAGACCGCGGCGATCGGTCCGGCCAGCACAATCATGGCAGCCGTCAGCGGGGCGGCCAGGAAGATGAGGATTCGCAAGGAGCCGGCCACCTGGCGCCGAATCTCCGGCACGCGCCCGAGCGCCGCGTCGCGGCTCAGCGTCGGGAAGAGGGCCACCGCCACGCTGACCCCCAGCACGCCGACCGGGATCTGGCTCAGCTGGAAGGCGTAGTTGTAGGCGGTGATGCTGCCCTCCGGCAGGCCGCTGGCCAGCACGGTGGAGACGATGAAGTTGAGCTGGCCGGCGGCCAGACCCAGCATGCGCGGCCCCATCAGCCACACCACCTTGCGCACCCCCGGGTGGTTGAGCCCGATGGTCAGGTCGTAGCGCTGTCCCACCCGGCCCAGCTCCGGCAGCTGGATGGCCAGGTGCGCCAGCGAGCCGATGGCCACGCCGACCGCCAGTCCCTCGACGCCGATGATGGGGGCGAGCAGGATGGCCGCCAGGATGATGGCCAGGTTGTAGGCGAGCGGCGCCAGCGCGGGCACCGCGAAGCGCTCGTAGGAGTTCAGGATGCCGCTGACCACGGCCCCCATCCCGATCAGCACCGGGGAGAGCAGCATGACCCGTGTCATGCGAATGGTGAGCTCGGTGGTGGGCACGTCGAAGCCGGGTGCCACGATTGGCACGAGCACCGGTGCCAAGATCGCCATGATCAGGCTCAGGCCGGCCAGCGCGATGACCACCAGGTTGATCACGCTGCTGGCCAGGCGCCATGCCTCCATCTCCTGGTCGCGGGCGCGGTAGCCGCTGAAGACGGGGATGAGGGCCGCGCTCAGCGCGCCGGCCACCACCAGCTGAAAGATGGCGTCTGGGATGCGGAAGGCGGCGAAGTAGGCGTCCAGCTCGCGCGTCGCACCGAACTGGGAGCCGATGACCAGGAGCCGCACCCAGCCCAGCAGGCGGCTGGCCAGCGCGGCCACGGTCAGGATCAGGCTGGCGGTGGCAAGCACCCGCCCCACCGAGGGTTGGGTGCGCGGACTCGGCTCCGGCTCTCCCCCGTCCCCGGCGCCGATCACCGCTCGCCGCCGGCGCCACCCCGGCCGGATCGTGGATGCGCCGATCGGTACGCGTTACGCAGGGCGGCGTCCGACAGGTGGGTGTAGACCTGGGTGGTCGCCAGGTTGGCGTGGCCCAGCAGCTCCTGCACGCTGCGCAGGTCGGCGCCGCCCTCCAGCAGATGGGTGGCGAACGAGTGGCGCAGGGTGTGCGGCGAGGTGCGGCTCGCCACGCCGGCGTCACGCACCCAGCGTGCCACCGCCATGCGCGCGCCACGGGCCGAGAGGGCTCCGCCCGAGGCGTTCAGGAAGATGGCGGCAGGTTGCGCGCCGCGCGCGGCCCCTGCCAGGAGCGGCCGTCCATTGGCCAGATAACCCTGGAGCGCCCGCTGCGCCGGCCCGCCGAACAGGAGCTCGCGCTCCTTCGATCCCTTGCCGATCACCCGCAGGCGGCGTCGGGCCAGGTCGACGCGATCGACGGTCAGCGACGTCGCCTCGCTGATCCGCATGCCGGTGGCATACAGGAGCTCCAGCAGGGCAGCGTCGCGGCGGGCCAGGGCGGCGGCCATCGGCTGCGGCAGGCCGCGTCGCGGGACGGCCGCGTGGCGGAGCGGCTCCTCGACCAGGCGCGCCGCGTCTTCCACCGACAGGACCCGGGGCAGGCGCCCGGGACGTCGCGGCGAGCGCACCCCCGCCAGCGGGTCGGCGGCGATCCAGCCCTGGCGCGCGGCGTGGCGGTACAAGCTGCGAATAGCAGCCAGCCGCCCGCCCACCGACGAGGCGGCCAGCTCGCGATCGGCCAGGGACGACAGATAGGCGCGCACGGTGGCGCGGTCCGGGGCCCGCCAGTCGACGTCTCGTCGCTGGAGGAAGGTGAGGAACTCGGTCGCGTTGCGCCGGTATTCCTGAATGGTCCGCGGGGATGCGTTGCGGCTGGCCATGGAGCCGAGGAAGCGCTCGAGCATGGCACCCGCCTCCCCGGCGGCGCCGCTCGAGCCGCGTCGGCGGTCAGCCACGCGCGCCGCCGGCGGCAGCGGCCACCTGGCCGTCGCCGCTCTCCGGCTGCGGGCGCGTCCAGCTCGCGTAGTCGCACTCGGGGTAGCGATCGCAGCCCCAGAAGGGCCGGCGGCCGCGACGCGCCCGCTTGGTGACCACGGTGCCCTGCCCGCACTTCGGGCAGGTGCCGAAGCGTTCCGTCGCCGGCTGCGCGTCCTTCTTGATGTACTTGCACTCCGGATAGCGATCGCAGCCGACGAACGGGCCGAAACGGCCGCGCTTGGCGGCGAGCGTGCCCTGACCGCACAGCGGACACTGCTCGCCGACCCCGGGCAGGTCCGGCGTCTCCTGCTCCTCGCCGGGCAGTGCCTGCGTGTACTTGCACTCCGGATAGCCCGAGCAGCCCAGGAACCAGCCGTTGCGGCCAAAGCGCTTGACCAGGACGTCGCCCTTCTCGCCCGAGATCGGACACGGGATGTCGGTGACCTCGACCGCCTTGGCGATCTTCTCGCGTCCCTCGCTGACCTGCGCGCTGAAGGGAACCCAGAACTCGCGCACCATCGGCACCCACTCGTGCGTCCCGGCCGCCACGTCGTCCAGCTGCTCCTCCATGCGCGCGGTGAACGCCAGGTCGACGACCTCGGGGAAGTGCTCGACCAGCAGGTCGGTGACGCGGAACGCCGACTCCTCCGGGAAGAGGCGACGCTCCTTGATCGTCACGTAGCCGCGCTGCCGGATCGTCTCGATCGTCGGCGCGTAGGTCGATGGCCGGCCGATGCCATTCTCCTCGAGAGACTTGATGAGCGTCGCCTCGGTGTAGCGCGGCGGCGGCTGGGTGAAATGCTGCTCGGCCGTCACCCCGCCCAGGTCAAGGGGCTCGCCGTCGGTCAGCTCGGGCAGCACGGTCAGGCGCTCGTCCTCCTCGTCGTCACGGCCCTCGACGTAGATGGCCTGGTAGCCGTCGAAGATCCGCTTGCGCGCTCCGGCGTGCAGGGTGTATCGGCCCGCAGTCACGTCGACGCCAACCTGGTCGAAGCGCGCCGGGGCCATCTGCGAGGCCGTGGCCCGCCGCCAGATCAGCTCATACAGGCGGTACTCGTCCGGCTTGAGGTGCGCCCGCAGCGACTCTGGCGCGCGCTCGAAGCTGGACGGCCGGATGGCCTCGTGCGCTTCCTGCGCGCCGCGCGTCCTGGTCCGGAAGGCGTTCGGCTTGTCCGGCACGAACTCGGCGCCGAAGCGCTGCTGGATGACCCGCCGCGCCTCACCGACCGCGGCGGAGGCCATCGCCAGCGAGTCGGTGCGCATGTAGGTGATCAGCCCCACCTGGCCCTCGGGCAAGGCCACCCCCTCGTACAGCGACTGAGCAACGCTCATCGTGCGGCGCGCGCCGAAGCCGCGCTTGCGCGACGCCTCTTGCTGGAGCGTGCTGGTCGTGAACGGTGGCGGCGCCGACTTCTTCTGCTGGCTGCGGGTGACCTTGCTGACCGCGTAGCTGGCCTGGCGCAGGGCCGCCTCGTGCGCGCGAGCCTCCTCCTCGGAGCCGATGCGCACCTTCTCGCCGTCGATGCGCGTCAGCTCGGCGGTGAAGCTGCCGCGCGCGCCCCGCCGTCGCAGCTCGGCGGCAATGGTCCAGTACTCCTCGGCCACGAAACGCTCGATCTCGCGCTCCCGGTCAACCACCAGCCGCACGGCGACCGACTGCACGCGGCCGGCGGACAGGCCGCGGCGGATCTTGCTGCTGACCAGCGGGCTGAGCTTGTAGCCCACCAGCCGGTCGATGATGCGCCGCGCCTGCTGGGCATTCACCAGGTCGAGGTTGATGGACCGCGGATGGGCGAAGGCGGCCTCGATCGCTGGCCTGGTGATCTCGCTGAACGTCACGCGCTTGACCCGATCCTCGTCCAGGCCGGCGTACTCGGCGATATGCCAGGCGATCGACTCGCCCTCGCGGTCGAGGTCGGTGGCCAACCAGACCTGGTCCGATCGGCGCGCGCGGTCCGCGAGCTTCTCCAGCTCCTTGCGACGCTCCTTCAGCGGCTCGTAGCGGGGCTGGAAGTCGTGCTCGACGTCGACCCCCAGGCTGCGCGGCGGCAGGTCGCGGACATGGCCGTACGAGGCCAGGACCGTGTATCCGGGTCCCAGGTAGCGCTCGATCGTCTTGGCCTTGGCCGGCGACTCGACGATGACGAGGTCGCCCGCAGTCCGCTTTTTGGGGGGCATCGGTCAGGGAGTGTACGTCAGCCGGCGAAATCCCAGACGACGATGATCTTCGGTCCGCTTTGCGCGATCCCGATCCCGACCCGCGTGTAGTGGCCGCTGAGAATGTTGCCGATGTGGTTGGCATAGCCCGGGTAGGGCTCGGACATGAAGGTGGCGTGGCACCACTCCAGCGTCGCGCGCAGGCTCTGCCCACCCTGGTAGCAGATGTTCTCGCCGGACCAGCTGAAGCTGATGCCGGCCGCCCGCAGCCGAGTGCTGACCGTCGACCCGTCGCGGCCGGTATGGCTGAAGTAGCCGTAGTTGATCATGTCCCAGGCGTGAGCCGAGGCGACCGCCGAGATGGCCGAGTCGAGCTGCAGCGGCCCGAACCCATAGGCCGCCCGCGACTGATTGATCTGCCACAGCGCAAACGCGACGGCATCCGCCGGCGCCGCAGGGCCCGTCGCCGTCGCGATACGGCGAACGGTTGGGGCTGACGCCGGTGGCGCCTTGGTGCGGAAGCTCCAGCTGCCGGAGACCTCGTTGCTGTCCGTATCCCGAGCGCCGTCGGCCAGGCTGACCACGATGGTGTGGCCCTTCGCCAGCGCGGCCGCGAGCGTGAAGCGCAGCTGGGTGCCGGCCTCGTTCCAGGCCAGCTTGCCGGCCAGTGCCTTGCCGCTGGTGGCATCGCTGACCTTGAGCGCCGCCGCGACCGACTCGACCTCCATCGGTTGGCTGAACCAGAGCGAAACCTCCGTTGGCGTCACGTCCCTGGCGCCGTCCAACGGAGAGATCTTGACGACCTGCGCGCCGACCCGAGTCGTGAACGAAAACGACGCGTCGCCACCCAGCGGGTTGCCGAGCAGGTCGTGAGCGCCGGCCACGGTCAAGGCGTAGCGCGTATCCGGCTGCAGTCGCTCGGAGGGCGAAAAGATCAGCGAGTTGCCGTCCCACGAGATGCGGCCGGGCAGCTCTGGGCTCAGGACCAGGTGGCGGGCCACGTCGGGGCGGTCCATGGCCGTCGAGAAGCCGATGGTGATGGTCGTGCCGGTGCTGACCAGCGAGGCGGTGTCCGGCGGCTGTGACTGGACGGCCACCGGCGAGGCTCCGTCCGCCTTTTCGAGGACGCGCATGACCGGCTCCGGTGGGTCGCTGACGTAGTTCAGGGAAAAGTCCGAGACGACCGGTGCGGTCTGGGTGGTGAAGCTCATCTGCCGGGCTTCGCCGAGCTCGCGTCCGTCGGCGCGCCGCGCGTCCGCCGCGACGGTGACGAGGTACCGGGTATCGGTTTGCCAGTGGGAGACCGGAACCAGCTGGAGGGCCCGGCCATCGGCCCGCCACAGCGCCCGAACCGATGCCGTGGGCCGGATTGAGATCGTGGCCTCCACCGAGCTGCGGTCCATCGGCTCCGCGAAATCGAGGGTCACGCCTGCGGTGGCCAGGAGACCAACGCCGATGTTCTGCGGCAGGATCGAACGGGAAGGACTGGGAGCCGGTGTGGGGACGGCTGTCGCTCCCTCGAGCGACACCGCCATGGCGACCGCGAGAGATACGAAAGCGACCGCGATGCGGGTGATGGCCCGATGGCGGCGCAGGTGGGGCATTAACGTGCGAGGCACGGCGCGGGCACGCGCGCGAAACTTGCTGATCGAATGCAATAGACCGCGTACTCCTCTGGGGCCGAGCTCCCGACGGGCACGGCGGGGTATGGCACTGTCGCGCGGGCAGTATACCGGGCATTCTCGCGTCAAGGGCCAGGCCGTGGCCCGGGGCGAATCACGGCGAGCATCCGATCCGGCGAGCCACGAGCGTGGGATGGAACGTGACGCCGCCGTATGAGCTGGCGAGGCCTCGCGCCTCCAGGAGCGTCAGCGCGCTCGCCAGCGCGGATGGCCGCAGGCGGGTAGGAGCGATCAGCTCCTCGATCGAGGCGGGTCGCTGCAGCAGGGCGCCCAGCACCAGCCCTTCGGCCTCGGAGAGGCTGGCGACGCTCACCGGCCGTGTGCCGCGACGGAGCCCGATGCTGTGCAGCAGCGCCGGTGCCGACGTGAGGATGACCGCCAGATGATCGGCGATGAGGCGGTTGCAGCCGCGCGAGGCGAGCGCGTCGATGGGCCCGGGTACCGCGAACACGTCGCGCCCGATCTCGATGGCAGCCGCGGCGGTGAGCAGGGCGCCCGAGCGGTCCGGGGCCTCGACCACAACCACCGCGCTCGAGAGCCCGGCAATGATCCGGTTCCGGCGCGCGAAATCGGGTCGTCCGGGGGCATGACCGGGCGCCAGCTCGCTCACCAGGGCGCCGCCGGAGGCCACCAGCCGCGCGGCGAGGTCGCGGTGGCGCGGCGGGTACACCCGGTCCAACGGTGACGGCAGCACGGCGACACTCCGGCCGCCGGCGGCCACGGCGGCTGCGTGCGCCTCGCCGTCGATCCCCACCGCCAGCCCGCTCACCACCGTCACGCCTGCGCGCGCCAGCTCGTCGGCGATCTCGATCGCGGTAGATCGCCCGTACCCGGTGGCGCGGCGCGTCCCCACCACCGCCACGGCGGGGGCCGCGAAGGCGGCCAGGTCACCGGCGACGTACAGCACCGGCGGTCGCGGTTCGACCGCACGGAGCGCCTCCGGGTACCGCTCATCGAGGGCCGTGATGACCGAACCGCCGACCCCGCGCAGCGCGGCCGCGACTCGGCGAGCGATGGCAGTGGGCCCCGTTCGGCGCAGTCGCGCCAGCCCGGCGGCCGCGTCGGCCGGCAGCCGCGGCAACCCCGCCAGCATGACCGCTCCGGCGGCCCACGCCTCGCGCGCTGATCCGAAGCGGTGAAGGATGCTGGCGAACCCGACCGGGCCGATGCCTGGGATCAACGAGATGGCGATCCAGTACGGCCGTTCCGACTCCGCGTCCAGGGCGTGGAGCGGCAGGCCCTGCCAGCCAGGCCCACCTCCGATGAGCGGCAGCTGGTGCGAACGGCCGGGCTGGCGCGTCACCTCCTCAGCTTCCTCGCCGCGCGGCCCGACGGTACCGACGCCGATCACCGTGCCACCTCGGGGCGGTAGTGGAGAGCCTCGTCAACATGCTCCGGCAGCACCGATTCGCTCTCCGCCAGATCGGCGATCGTTCGCGCGACCCGCGCCGACCGATGGAGGCGACGCGGGGAGAGCTTGAACTTGACGCCGCGGCGCCCGAGGAGCGCGACGACGCTCGAGGGGATCGCCAGCCGAGGGTCGATGCCGCGCGTCTGGAGCTCCCCATTGGCCATGCCCAATCGCTCACGCTGCACGCCCCACGCCGCTTGAATGCGTCTCGCGACGGCGACGCTCGGCTCGATCCCATCCAGCTCGACGGCACTGGGCTGCTCGGCCGCCACCCACAGGTCCAGGCGATCGCGCAGCGGGCCGGACAGCCGCGCGGCGTACCGCCGCGCCATGGCCTCGTCACACCGACAGGCCTGCGCCCTGGAACCCAGCCAGCCGCAGGGACACGGGTTGAAGGCGGCCAGCAGCGTGAACCGGGCTGGAAGTGAGAGGGCGCCCTCGACCCGGCCGATGGTGACCATGCCGGCCTCGAGCGGCTGGCGCAGCGCGTCCAGTGCGTCGCTGCGGAACTGGAGGGCCTCGTCCAACAGCAGGATGCCGCGGTGGGCGAGCGACGCCTCGCCAGGGCGAACGCGCGGCCCGCCGCCCACCAGGGCCTGGGTCGAAATGGTGTGGTGCGGCGAACGGAACGGCCTGCGCCGGAAGAGCGGGGCCCGCCGATCGAGGAGGCCGGCGGCGGAGTAGATCCGGCTCACCTCGATCGCCTCTCCATCCTCGAGCGGAGGCTGAAGCGCCTCCGCACACTGCAGCAGTAGGGTCTTGCCCACGCCCGGTGGCCCGCACAGCGCCAGGTTGTGACGCCCGGCCACCGCGATCTCCAGGGCGCGCCGCGCTGCGGGCTGGCCGACCACGTCGGCCAGGTCCGGCACGCCGGCCGGTGCCTCCCAGGCGGGCGGCGGAGTCGGACCGCTGGCCGGAAGCTCACGGACGCCGGCGAGATGGGCGACCGCCGCACCGAGGCTGGCCGCGGCACGCACCTCCAGCCCGCTCACGGCCGCCGCCTCCATCTCATTTCCTGCCGCCACCACCAACGTGGCCACTCCCGAGTCGCGCGCGGCGGCGGCCATGGCCATCGCCCCGCTGACCGGCCGCATGGCTCCGTCCAGGGCCAGCTCACCAATGAGCGCCGTCCTCTCCAGCGCACCGTCGGCGCGCAGCTGTCCGGACGCGGCGAGGATGCCGACCGCGATGGCCAGGTCATAGCCGGTCCCATCCTTCGGCAGATCCGCCGGCGAGAGGTTGACGGTGATCCGTCGCGCGGGGAGCTCGAAGCCGCTGTTCCGCAGCGCGCTGCGGACGCGCTCACGGGCTTCCTGCACCTGGCTGCCCGCCAGGCCCACGATCGTGAGGGCGGGCAGGCCAAACGCGACGTCGACCTCGACCCGGACTGGAACTCCCTCGACCCCCAGGAGCGAGGCACTCAGCGCCTGGGCCAGCATGCATGGACCTCGCGGAGGCGAGCCGCGCGATGGAGTGGCGGATGCAGTGCCGGTCGCCCGCCTGCTCGCCTCCCAAACTCCAGCGGCGACCGGCGGCAGCAGGCTACGCGGCGGGGCTTATCGGTCCGTTAGCGGTCGATTATCGGAACGCTGGCGGCTCAGCTCCGGACCGGGGCGGCGGCAGCCTCGGCCACGAAGGCGGCGTCCAGCTGGTGCGCGAACTCGGAGACGCTGCGGCCGAGGGGCGTGTCCGGGCGGCTCGACATGAAGGGCTCGCCGGAGTTGAGGGCGCTGATTGCGCCGCGATACTCGTTGATGACCTGGTGGTCGACCTTGCGGTTCAGGGCCGATTCGGCGTTGTTGACGTTGATCCCGGTGTATGCGTTCGATCGGTTCAGGACGAGCTTGACCTTGCCCTTCTCGTAGCCGAGGTGGTCCATCGTCTCGAGGACGAGTCGCACGTTCTTCAGGCAGGACAGGTCGGCGGTCATGATCACGAAGATCACGTCCGCCTCGTCGAAGAGCTGCAGGTTGAAGTCGTCGATGGTCTTGACCATGTCGACCAGCGTGTAGTCGTACAGCCGACGCGAGATGGAGAGCAGGTTGGTGAGCGATCCCGGATCGGCATGCTGGCGCTCCATGACGATGTCGGCCGCCTCGGGCGAGGGCGGCGCCAGCAGCAGGTCGATCCCCGCGTGGTGACGCACCAGCAGCTTGCGGAAGAGGTCGGCGTCGAGATCCGGCTCGGTGATGGCATTGACCATGGAGGCGGTGTCCAGGCCCAGGTCCATGAACACGCGCAGGTCGCCGAACTGGAGGTTGGCATCGACCAGCGCGGTCCGCCGCCGCAGCTCGCGAGCCAGCGAGATGGCGGCGTTGATGGCGATGGTGGTCGTGCCCACGCCACCCTTGGCGCCGTAGAAGACGCAGACCTTGCCGAGGGTCGGCGTATCGGCCCCGACTGTGGCCGGGGGGCCACCGCGCGCCAACAGGGCCTTGATGCGGGCCATCAGCTCCAGCGGGTGGAACGGTTTGACGATGTCGTCGTCGGCACCGGCGCGGAGCCCCTTCACGCGCTCGCCCACGTCCGCCTCGGAGGTGAGCATGATGATCGGCACACGGTGGTCGTGCTCCGCGGCACGGATCTGCTGGGTGGCCGCATAGCCGTCCAGCTTGGGCATGGCCACGTCCATCAGGATCAGGTCCGGCCGGGTCTCCAGCGCCATCTCCACGCCGGTCGCACCGTCGGACGCCACCAGCACCTCGTAGCCCTCCTGCTTGAGGGTGAACACGAGGACGCGCTGGATATTCAGGTCGTCATCGACGACCAGGACCTTCGTGGCAGCCATCAAGGACCCCGAGCGAAGCGATGTCCGCGCGATTATAGGGTCGCGTCGGCGAAGGGCAGCCCTTCGCCTGGTCTCATATGCAGGGCCGGTGCCACTCCTCGTGGTGGTACGGAGGACGACGCGCTACCCGTCCAGAAACCGCTCCAGGAACGCCAGCACGCGGCGCTCGTAGTCCGCCCCCGCGACGGCGTGCGCCTCGCTATGGGCCGCGCCCTCGACCACGAACAGCTCCTTCGGCTCATGTGCCGCCTCGTAGAGCCGCCGCGACTGGGTCCAGCTCACCAGTTGGTCCTCACGCGGGGCGATCAGCAGCAGGCCACGCGGGGCGATGTGCGGCGCCCGGTCGATCGGCTGGCGCAGGAATACGCGAGCTCGCGCGGACGCCGCCAGCACCACCAGGCGGGAGCCAAGCCGGGCCAGCGGGTAGCCGCTCTCACGCATCCGGTTTGCGATCGGATCCCGCAGCTCCGCGTAGGCGGCATCGGCCACCACAGCGGCCACCGGCAGATCCGGCGCCGCCATGACCGCCACCGAACCGCCCATGCTGATGCCCATCAGCGCGATTGGGCCAAGACCACGTCCTTGAAGGAAGCGCACCGCGGCGGCCACGTCCCGCTGCTCGAGCGTGCCCAGCGTGATCGGCGCGTCGTCCGACTCGCCGTGGCCGCGGAAGTCGAACTGCAGGACGTTGTAGCGGCGCTGGATCCACGGCACGAATCCCGTCAGGTCCGGCAGCCGGTGCCAGCTGAAACCATGCAGCAGCACCACCACGGCCCGCGTGTCTCTTCCTGCGCCGATCAGCCAGCCGGAGAGGGTGACACCGTCATCGGTCGTGAAGCGAACGTCCTCGTAGATGAGCCCAATGTCAGCAGGCGTCGCCGGGCCGCCCTCTTCCACCGGCTCCATGGCACGACGTCCCGGCCGCACCAGGCGTCGCGAGCCTTCGAGCGTCAGATAGCCGAGATAGCCGAAGGTCGCAGCCGCGACGATACGACCCAGCCAGGCCGCCAGGCTGCGGCGTCCATCCGAGCGCGAGGAACGACGAGCCACGTCAGCCGGCGGCGCCGCCCGTCCCGCCCTCGCGAGCCGTGCGCATGGCGCCCGCGATCGGCTTCGTGAGCTCGGCCAGCTCCATCGGGATCACCCACTTGGT
Organism: Chloroflexota bacterium; assembly: GCA_046725855.1. Lineage (GTDB taxonomy): Bacteria > Chloroflexota > Limnocylindria > QHBO01 > QHBO01 > DASQFY01. The sequence goes on from JBKOZM010000140.1 coordinate 17,669, forward strand.
CGATGCGCCGGTGCCCAGGACCTTCAGCGCGTCGAGGTATTGGAGGGCCATCGTCTTCTCGTCGATCCCCTTGGCGGCGCCGAAGATCGTCTGCAGCGCAGAGGCGTATCCCTCGGCCTGGAGGATCTGGGCCTGGCGATTGCCCTCGGCGCGGAGGATCGCGGACTGCTTGTCGCCCTCGGCCACGTTGATCGTCGCCTGCCGAGTCCCCTCGGACTCGGTGATCACCGCGCGCCGGCCGCGCTCGGCACTCATCTGCCGGTTCATGGCCTCCTGGATCTCTCGCGGCGGCACGATCTCGCGAATCTCGACATTGGTGATCTTCACGCCCCAGCGATGAGTCACCTCGTCGAGCTTGGCGCGCAAGGTGTTGTTGATCTCCTCGCGCTTGGCGAGGACGTCGTCGAGCGGGATATCGCCGATGACCGCGCGCAGCGTGGTGGCGGCCAGGGCCTGTGAGGCGCCCGAGAAGCTCGTGACGGCCGTGACCGATTCCTCGGGATCGAAGACCTTCGAGTAGACCAGGAAGTCGATGCTGATCGGTGCGTTGTCCTTGGTGATGCAGGTCTGCTGCGGAATCTCGATATAGAACTCGCGCAGGTCGACCCGGACCGGCTGCTGAATGATCGGGACCAGCAGGATCAAGCCCGGCCCGGCTGACCCGTTCGTGACGCGGCCAAGGGTGAAGACAACCAGCCGCTCGTACTGGCGCACGATGTTGACGGTGCTGTAGATCAGGAACAGGACGACGACCAGGGCGATCGCCAGGATCGCCAGCGTGACCGGGTTGTCCATGGCGCGGGCTTCCTCCGTGGGTGGGCGAGATCGCCAGCATAGACCGATGCCGCCGCTCTCGCGGCTCCCCGAGCTTGGCTCAGCCGTCCCCCGGCGCGAAGACGACCTTCAGGGCGCTGGTCCGGCCACGGTCCAGCGCCACGCCCATCGCGCGCCGCCAGGCGCCGAGCCCGAACCGATGCGTGACCAGCTCACCCAGCGGCAGGCCGGGGCGCTCGGCCAGGAGCCGCATCGCCTCGTCGAAGGTGTGCGGGCTGCCGGGCAGGCTGGCCTCGCGCGCGTACACGTAGCTGCCGTCGATGCGCAGCTCGCGGGTCCAGGCCAGCGTCCAGTCGATGGCACCCACCTCGCCCGGCCCGCCGACGAGCACCAGCCGTCCTCGAGGGGCCGTTACGCGTAGGCTGGCATCCAGGCTGCGCCGGCTGCCCACGCAG
>JBKOZM010000141.1:0-7583 GCA_046725855.1 Chloroflexota bacterium
ACCGCCCCGAGGAAGAAGTTGGTCATCACGCCGTCAGGATCGCTGGCCCTGACCGATGCCACTGTCGGCGTGCCAGCCACCGTGCTGACTGGCGGTCCGCACGTCGCCGTCGGCGAGATGTTGTACGGGGACGCGGGGGTCGGGGTATGGGACGTGTCGAGGTTGAAGTTCGTTATCACCCAGTCGAGGCCGGTGTCGGTGTCCGCCCCATCGGTCACGCGCTTGAGGCCCGGCGGCATGAAGCCGCCCGGGTCTGGGCCGACCAGGGGTGCGTCGAGGTAGAACCGGTCGAGCGGACCGCCGTCCCAGACGGCCACGGCGTCCCGAACCTCCTCGCTGCCGGTCACCGGCGAGCCGAGCGCAGGCGCGGACGCGGCCACGACCAGGGCCACGGTCTCGCTGCCGTTCTGGAACGTCTCGGCGCCGATCGCGACGTCCGGTGCCACGGGATGTTCGAGAGCGCCGAGGCCAACGGGGTTGCCCACCAGGAAGAAGCCGTTGCCGCCCAGGTGCGCGTCGGCCGCGAAGTCGAGGCGGTAGGTCACGGTCCCGGGGTTCTGAGAACTGTCACCCTCGACGACGACCAGCGAGAGGCCGGCCAGCGAAGTTCCGGGCGTGTCGCCGTACAACTCCACGAACTCGGCGACGTCTGCGCCGCTGTGGCTGAGCAGCATCTCGTTGAGCAGCACCGGGTCGCCCGTCGCTGCCCGGGTGGCGTGCCCGACCAGCGAACCACACGCCACCGCGAGGCTGACCGCCAGGGCCATGAGGCGGAACCCCCTCGGCTGCGGGACACCCATCGGTCGAATTCGCTTTCTGCTAACCGACCCGGATTCGGGATCGAAGTCGGTGGACCGTACGCTCGGTCACCTCGGCTGCACAGCGAGAAAGGCGTACCGCTTGGGTGCGCGCGTGCACCTGACGTTTGTGAGCGCCGAATCGGTACCCGTGGCCGCCATGCGGCTGGCCGGGCCTAGCGCACGTCCAAGGTGGCGTTCTGGCGGGCGCTGCGCTCGAGGAAGCTCCACAGCAGGAAGGCGGCGATCGCATACGCGATCCCGACAGCCAGCTCGGCGAGGATCAGACCACCCACCCGATCGAGGCCGGCGCCATCAGCCGCCTGCCTCACGGCCTCCAGGCCGTGAGTGAACGGCAGCAGCTGGCTGATCGCCTGCATCCAGCCGGGAAGTGCGGCGACGGGAATGTTGACCCCGCAGAAGAGCAGGATCGCCATCATGATCAGGTTCGCGCCGAATAGGCCGTCACGCAGGCGAAGGGAGATGGATCCCTGCAGCGCGCCGATCGCGGTGCACGAGAAGACGGTGACGATGAGGGCCAGTCCGAGGACACCGATGGTGCCCAGTTCCAGCCGAACGCCAAGGAAGACGACGCCCAGGGCGAATGCATAGAGGGAGACGAGCAGACCGTTGACGATCTGCGGCAGAAAGCGACCGGCGAACAGCGCGGCGCGGTTGGCGGGCGTTGCCAACAGCGCCGGCAGCGTGCCAAACCAGCGCTCGTTGGCGATCGCCATGGTCATGCCGAAGACGCCGGCCAGGGCGCTGACCTGGACCGCGTTGCCGATCGCGAAATAGGCCGGCGACAGGTCGGTGGCATACGAGCCGAGTGCCGCGAAGAACAGAAGCTGGAAGGTGGGTCCGCCGATCAGGGTCGGGATGTAGATGGAGGGCCGCGCCCAGTTGAAGAGCATCCCGTAGCTCATCAGCCCGCCGTACCAGAACACGCGCAGCGCCGAGCGCAGCGAGCCGGGTTCGGGACGGCTCTGCCGGGCAATGCTTGTCGCTGCGGTCACTGCAGCGACAGCGTCGCGTCGCGACGCGCCTTCTGAAGGACGTAGACGAGCGCAATGCGGGCCAGCACGTAGTACACGACCGCCAGGAGCAGGCACATGCCGATCGCCAGCCACGGCGGTTCGCTGCCCGTCGCCGAACCGCGGATCGCCTCCATGCCCCAGGTCGGGGCGAGCAGCCAGCTGATGGGGCGCACCCAGAACGGCAGTGTGGCGACAGGCACGAGCAAGCCGGTGACGAGCCAGATCGGATACTCGAGCAGGTTGCCCAGCGCGTTCGCGTGCCGGTACAGGACGAACGTGGTGGCGATCAGCATGCCCAGGGCACCGAGCGAGATGATCGCGGCAGCTATGCCCAGTGGCAAGACCAGCGGGTAGGTCGCCTCCAGCGGCATGCCGAACAGGAGCACGCCCCAGGCGATGGTGGCGCCGATGCCATAGAAGCCGAAGGTCACCGCCCCGAACGTCTGGCCGACCAGGATGTGGTCATAGCGCGACGGCGCGTTGACGAGGAGCTCCAGCGTGCCCTCCCAGCGCTGCCAGGCGATGGCGCCGCCACATCCGAAGAGGGTGGTGCTCCAGACGCCCATCATGCCGGCCCCGAGCGCCACGTACAGCAGCGTCTGGCCCTCTGTCTGGCCCCCAACGCGCCATAGGAAAAAGGCGATCGTGCCGAAGATGATCGGCGAGATGAACGTGAGCAGGATGAAGAACTCGCTGGTGAGCAGCATCTTCACGTTGAACCACGTCACGAACCAGATCAGGCGGGTGGCCCGCAGGGCGCTGCTCACGTCCTGCTCCTACGCCACCGAGGCCGCCCGGGCGGCACCATCGGTCTCGCCAGTGGTGGCGATGAGGTGCACGTAGGCGTCCTCCAGGGTCGGCTCGCGCGCCACCACCTTGCCGACCCGGGTGTCACCGAGCGCCGCCAGCAGGCGCTGCGTGATCTGCAGGCCGTGCTCGCTCTGGACCAGGAGGATCTCGCTCTGGTCCCGCTCCTCGGTGTTGACCGCGATGACATCGGGGTCATCGCGCAGGCGGTCGACCGCGTCGGGCGTCACGCCGAACGTTTCGATCTCCACGATCGTGCGATTACCCACCGCCTGCTTCAGGTCCGTGCCGGTGCCGTGGGCCACGATCCGCCCGCCGTTGATGACCGCGATGCGGTCGCACAGGGCATCGGCCTCGAACATGTAGTGGGTGGTCAGCAGCACCGTCTTGCCCGCCTCGACCAGTGACTGGATCGTGCGTCGCAGCTCGCGGGCGCCAATCGGGTCGAGGCCGATCGACGGCTCGTCCAGGAAGATGACCTCCGGGTCGTGGAGCAGTCCGCGGGCGATGTGCAGGCGCTGGCGCATGCCGCGCGAATAGCCCTCCACCTTCTCGTTCTCACGACCGGTGAGCCCGACCATCTCGAGCAGCGCTCCGATGCGGCGCTTCTGCTCGGCCGGATCCACACCGTACAGCTCGGCGAAGTAGCGCAGGTTGTCGAGGCCGCTGACCCGGTCGTAGAGGCCGCGGTCGCCGCCGAAGACGTAGCCGATGCGACGCCGCACCTCGGTCGTCTCGGTCACCACGTCGTGGCCCATCACCCGAGCCGTGCCGCTCGTCGGCAGCAGCAGGGTGATGAGCATCTTGATGGTGGTCGTCTTGCCGGCGCCGTTCGGCCCAAGCAGCCCGAACAGCTCGCCGGGCCGCACCGTGAAGCTCACCCCGCGCACCGCCTCCACGTCCAGGCGCCGGCGGCGGATCACGCCAAGGTGCGTCCGGTAGGTCCGCACGAGGTCGATCGCCTCGATGGCGTGCTCGACGTCCGGAGACGCACCGGGCATGGGGGGTCGGGGCTGGCCGTTCATGGGTTCCCGTAATTGTAGGGCGGTGGCCGGTCAGACCCTGACTAGAACCAGTCGCGGGCGCGGAAGTAGATCGCCAGCCCGATCATGCTCGCCGCCATCAGCCCCAGGGCGGCCGGATAGCCCCATGGCCAGCGCAGCTCGGGCATGAAGCGGAAGTTCATGCCGTAGATGCCCGCCACCAGGGTCGGCACCATGAGCAGCACCGTGAAGGCGGTGAGCCGCTTGACGATGATGTTGAGGTTGTTGCTCTGGACCGCCAGGTTGGCGTCCAGCGCGGCCGCGACCAGGTCGCGGTAGAGGTCGACGCTGTCCAACACGCGCACGAGGTGGTCGTAGAGGTCCTGGTAGTACGGGACCAGCTTCTCGTCCACGATCTCCAGGTCGCGCCGCAGGAGGGCATTGGCAACGTCCCGCAGCGGCGCCACGATGCGCCGCAGCTCCAGCAGCTTGCGCTTGACGCCGAGGACGTCGCGCAGCAGGTCGGCGTTCTGCCGCCCGCTCACGATCCGCTCCTCGAGCGTCTCGATCTGATCGGACAGCCGGTCGAGCAGCGGGAAGTAGCCGTCGGCCACCCCGTCCAGGAGGGCGTACAGCAGGCCGCCCGCGCTGATCTCGATGGCCGACGCCGGCTGCTTGAACCGCTTTCGGACGTCCTCGATGACCGGCGACGGCGCCCAGTGGACAGTCACCAGCGAGTCCTTGGTGGCGATCATGTGGATCTCGCCCGGCTCGTACGAGCGGTCCTTGGCCTTGCCCGGCAGCACCTCGTAGGCGACGACCACGTACTGGCCCGGGTAGGTGTCGACTTTCGGGCGCTGGCGACGATTCTCCAGGTCCTCGAGCGCGAGCGGATGGAGGTCGAGCTTGGCCTTCAGCGTCTCCAGGTCCGACTCGTTGGGGCTGGCCATGTCCAGCCAGACCAGGCTGCCCGGCTGCTTGACGCGGTCGATCTGGTCCAGCTGCGAGACGTCCAGCTCTTGGATCTCGCCGGACGGCTGTCGGATGATGCAGACGTCGCTCTCGGCGCTCATGGCAGGCGAGTGTACGGCCTGGAGGGCGCCTGAGAATGTGCTATACTGAGGTAGCCTATTTATGAAGCCGATGGAGTAGCGACAGGGTGGGATGGCTTCCAGGATCGGTGGAGCGCCTGCTGGAGGTGGCGCTCGTCGGTGAGCTGACCGTCGTCGGCCGTCAGGGACAGCCGGTGACGCATCCGCTCATTCCCCTGTACGACGGCGAGCGGATCTACCTGCATTCGAGCACCCTCTTCAGCAAGAAGCTCGAGCACATCAAGCGCAACCCACGCGTGGCGCTGTCGTTGAGCGACCCGGTCGCCCTCAAGGGCCTGACCGACCGGGCCACCATCCAGGGCACGGCGCGGGTCATCGAGGACGATCCCCACGAGCAATGGGTCTCGCTGGTCCTCGACCTGTGGCGCCGCAAGGAGCCCGTCATCGATGCGTTTCTGAAGGCACGCGTGGCGCTGCCGCTCTTCTTCGAACGCGCGGTGATCGAGATCACGCCTGAGCGCTGCCTGCTCTGGCCGGAGGGCGACACCTCGCAGCCTCCGCTGGAGACCGTCGCGCCCACCACGGCCGCAGCCTGATGAAGCGGATCGACGACGCGCAGCTCGCCAAGCTGGAGGGCTATCCGTACGTGGTCGTCTCGTGGGTCGACGACCGCGGCTACCCACTGAGCGTGGCCACCGATTTCGAGACCGATGCCCCCCGCGGCGTGGTCATCCTCCGCGCACCAGCCGGTGCGGCGGTGGCGATCCCCACCGACCGCAGCGTGAACGTGTGCGGCAGCCACATCCGTCCCAAGCCGGGGGAGGGCTACGACGAGCGCCGCTACCTGCAGCTGTGGGGCGAGGCCGCGGCGCCGGTCGACGGGCGCGTCGAGTTCACGCCGGCCAGCGCCTGGGGCTGGGACGAGGCCGAAGTCCCCTTCTTCGAGTACTCGGAGCGGTCCGTGCCGCAGTCGCGCCGCTACCTGGCGGCGCTGTCGGCCGAGAAGGGCCGGACGATCCGACCGCGCCTGTCGCTGGGCTGGCTCTTCCTGCGCACCACCCGCCTTCCATTCCTGTCCGCCACCTTCGTGCCTGTCCTGCTGGGCATCGCCATCGCCGCGCGCCACGGGTCGTTCGACTGGTGGCTGGCGCTGGCGACGGTGGTTGGCGCCTCGCTCGCCCACCTTGGCATCAACGTCAGCAACGACATCTTCGACACGCTCTCGGGGGCGGACGAGGCCAACGTCAACCCGACCCAGTTCAGCGGCGGCTCGCGCGTCCTGATCTATGACCTGGTCACCCTGCGCGGGCTCGTCACGCTGGCGGCGGCGCTGCTGGGTGGAGCGGCCGCCATCGGTCTCTACCTCGTCTGGGCGACCGGTTCAGCGACCCTGCTGTGGCTGGGGGTGGCCGGCATCGGGCTGGGCATCGCCTACACAGCCCCGCCGCTCAAGCTCGTCTACCGCGGGCTGGGCGAGATCGCCGTGGCCCTGGGCTTTGGCCCCATCATGCTGCTCGGCGCCTACGTGGTGCAGGCCCGCGCGCTCAGCTGGGAGGCGGTCGTCGCATCCGTGCCGGTCGCGATCCTGGTGGCGCTGATCCTGTACGTCAACGAGATCCCGGATCGAACCGGCGATGCGGCGGCAGGGAAGCGGACATTACCCGTGCGCCTGCCGGCGGAGGTGGTGACCAACGCCTACCTGATCGCGGCCGTGGCCTCGTTCGGGGTGATCGTGGCGGGCGTGGCGGCGGGGCTGCTGCCGCCGTTCACGCTGCTGGCCCTGGCGGCGGCCCCACTCGTCCTGCGCGTGTATCGGGGCATCCGCCAGCACTACACCAGCCCGTACGGCCTGATGGCCTTCATGGGCGTCAACGTCACCCTGCACCTGTCCGTTGGGCTGCTGCTGCTGGCCGGGTACGCGATCGCAATCGTCCTGCAGCTGCTGACCTGACGGCGGCGTCAGGTCCCGGTCGCGAAGGACCAGCTCGCCCCGTCCCACGCGGCGTGCAGCAGCTCCCCGCCTGACGAGCGCGCGAAGACGTCGATCCGATTCGGGCCCCAGGAGCAAGCGCTCGGGTCGGAGGCCAGCTCGGCGTCGAGCCGCTCCCAGGGCTGCCAGCCGGCCGGCTCGTACCAGAGATGCCACAGCCCTCCGTCGCGGCCGCGGGCGAAGACGTCGATCCGGTCGGCTCCCCAGCTGCAGGCTGCCGGGCTGCCGACCAGCTCGCCCCCGTGTGCGTGCCACTCATGCCAGGCCGCGCCGTCCCAGTAGGTGTCCCACAGCTGGCCGTCGTCGAAGATGGCGAATACCTGCATCTCGTTCGGCGCCCAGCTGGTCACCGCCGGTGCCGAGGCGAGCTTGCCGCCCAGCGCTTCCCAACCGTCCATGCCGCCATGATGGCGCATGGCGCGAGCCGCCGGCCGGTGTGCCAGCGCCTATCCTGACGAGGTGGAGCGCTGGCGGACGATCATCGAGCCGTTTCGCATCAAGAGCGTGGAGCCGATCCGGCTGACGACCGTCGCGGAGCGCGACGCACACCTGCGCGAGGCCGGCTACAACCTGTTCAACCTGCACGCCGCCGACGTGATGATCGACCTGCTCACCGATTCCGGCACGGGCGCGATGTCCGCCGAGCAGTGGGCGGGGCTGCAGCGCGGCGACGAGAGCTACGCCGGATCGCCGTCGTGGTATCGCTTCCTGGACTCGGTCCGCGCCCTCTTCCCCTTCAAGCACGTGATCCCCACCCACCAGGGCCGCGCGGCCGAGAAGATCCTGTTCAGCGCGGTGGCGGGGCCCGGCAAAGTCGTTCCCAGCAACACCCACTTCGACACGACGCGCGCCAACGTGGAGTTCACCGGCGCCGAGGCCGTCGATCTTGTGATCGAGGAGGGGAGGCACCCATCGGT